>CAZXVN010000199.1:0-7111 GCA_964643945.1 uncultured Lentisphaeraceae bacterium
GTGACCATTGCGGGGCTGGCCGCAGCTTTGATGGGGCATATCAGCGCCACCTACAATTCGGTGGCGACATTGTTTACAAAGGACATCTATCTGCGCTTCGATCCGCAGGCGGATGACCGGCGGCAGGTTTTTGTCGGCCGCCTGGCGTGTTTTGTCATCTTCGTCCTCGGTGCGCTGTGGGCGCCGATGGTTGGCAAGTTCGGCGGCATATTCGATTATCTGCAGAAGATGCAAAGCAACCTGATGATGCCTTTTGCGGGAATCTTTTTCCTGGGTGTTTTTTGGAAGCGGATCAATGCCAAAGGTGTTTTCGCCTGTCTTGCGGCCGTTCTGGTGCTGAGCCCGCTGTTCATTGCCAACGCCGAGCTTCTGGCGCGGCAAGGCGGGGAAGGCTTCCTCCCGTTCATGACGCATCCGTTGCTCAGGCCCTGGCTGCATTCCGCCTTTGTCGTGTTCGCCCTGTGCATGGCGGTTCTGGTCCTGGTAAGCCTGTTGACCGCAGCTCCCGAGAAAAGCCGGCTTGAGGGGACGACCGTGAATGTGCTGTCGTTCTTTACGCACGAACGACTGCCATTAATGCAGGACTATCGCATGTGGTTTGCAGGCATTGTCATTGTCACGGCCTTGCTGTGGTGGCGCTTGGCTTGAGAAGCGCGCAAAAAGGGAGGGGAGTGCTCATGATGTGCTCCATGCGTGTTTTGCGGCCATTTTGGAGCCGCCTCCGGTCATCCGGATTTGTCGCAAAAGTACAAACGAAAGACGCAAAAGTACAACGACAAAATTCCGGGGATCAGGTATGATCATCATGTAACGGTTGTTTGGGATGGCTGTGTGGCCATCCATCAGGGCTCACAAGAAAGGGGCAGCGAAACCTGGCGCGTCACGCGTCAGGTTTCGACCTCAAAAAAAGAGGAGATGCGAACAATGAAGCGCATGTACATGATGATGGCTCTCGTCGGAGTCTTCGCGGCCCAGACCTGGGCTGTTGAACTGACGCCGACGATCACGCCGGACCGTGGTGACGGCAAGACCGTCGCCACGTTTACGAGCGGCACCGGCACCTGGACGATCCCGGACGGCGTCACCAACATCGAGGTGCTGGTCGTTGGCGGCGGCGGCGGCGCTTGGAGCGACGGTTTTCAAAGCGGCTCCGGTGCTGGCGGGATGTATTATAGCGCGTCTTATGCGGTGACGCCCGGATCCATTGGGATCACGGTCGGTGCCGGTGCGACGGATGGCACTGGGCCCTCTTCGCTCTTTGGTGACCAGATGATCGCGTATGGCGGCACCAAGGGGAATGGTTATACTGACGGCGGCGATCAGGGCGGTTACAGCCTTGATGGAGGAACCACCGTGGTTCCCGGCAACTTAGGAATGCACTACTCTCCCATGGATGGTAACTGGTGCAGTGGCGGCGGGGCCGGATCCGCTGGCTATAAAGGCGATGCCCAACTTGGAGGCACAGGTGCTGTGTGTAATATCACTGGCTCGGCAGTGCATTATGCCGGTGGCGGTGGCGGTCCGTCGAGCTACAGTTCGAGCGGGGGCACGGGGCACAATCTGGGCGGTGGCGGTTCTGGGCCGGAGAATGTTTTTGCCCTTCACGGCTTTTCCGGTCTTGCCAATACGGGCGGCGGCGGCGGCGGCGGCTGGGGCGGCGGCGGTGGAGCCGGCGGCTCGGGCGTGGTGATCCTGGCCTATACCAGTGCCACCACATACTATACGGTGTCCTTTGACAGCACCGGCGGTTCGCTGGTTGATAGCAAGAGCGTGGAGTCCGGCAAATTCGTCGCGGAGCCGACGACGGATCCGACCTGGCTCGGCCATACCTTTGTCGAGTGGTGTTCCGACGAAGCGCTGACCAACGCCTTCATTTTCGCCAGCACAGCCATCACGAACGACACGACGCTCTATGCGAAGTGGGTCACGGACTGGGTCGTCACCTTTAACAGCAACGGCGGTTCGGCGGTTTCGAACCAATTCGTTTTTCCCGGCAACACGGCCACGCTGCCGGTGCCGGCCCCGACCCAGACGGGCTATACATTTGTTGAATGGTGTCCCGACAGCGCGCTGACCAATGCCTTCATTTTCGCCAGCACCGCTATCACGGCCGACACGACACTCTATGCGAAGTGGGTGCTTGACTGGGTCGTCACTTTTGACAGCAACGGCGGCTCTGATGTAGCGTTCCAATACGTTTTCCCCGGTGCCACAGCCACGGAGCCGGATCCGGTCCCGACCAAGGACGGCCATACCTTTAACGGCTGGTATGGCGAGAGCGGGCTGGAAAACCTCTTCGATTTCGGCGCCGCCATCACGGCCGACACGACGCTGTATGCGATGTGGGCGATCAACAGTTACACCCTGACCTACAGCGCCGGTGAGAACGGCACGCTCGAGGGCGGGTCGCCCCAGGCCCAGACCGTCGATTACGGCGGCAGCGGCACCGGCGTGCTTGCCAAGGCGGACAGCGGCTATCAATTCGCCCAGTGGAGTGATGGTAAAATGGCCAATCCGCGCATTGACAGCAACGTGGCTTCTCACATCAACGTGACGGCCAGCTTCGAGCTGCTCCCGCCGCCGGTCACTCCTGACAGCGAGGTTCTTCGCGGTGACGGCAAGACTGTGGCCACCTTCAGCACGGTCGGCAAAGGCCGTTGGACGATCCCGGGCGGAGTCACCGAGGTGGAAGTGTTGGTGGTCGGCGGCGGCGGGGGTGCCGGTGCCCAAGCCAGCGGTGCCGGTGCCGGAGGCCTGTATTACACATCATGTTATTCTGTAGTTGCGACAAGAGTTGTCAACGTTACCGTTGGTGCGGGTGGAGCCGGTGGTCCTATGGATTGGCAGCCAGGGACACATGGCTCCAATTCGGTTTTCGGTACGATTATAGCTTTCGGAGGTAAAGCTACGAATGGTGATCGTGAAGTTGACAACATGGCTTTTACTTCAGGCGGCTCCCAAGGCGGTTATAGCATCGACGGGGGTGTAACGACGATACCGGGGACTCCCGGATTTACACTTAATAACCCTGTCTTTGATGGCACATACTTCTCGGGTAGCGGCGCGGGAGCGGCGGGCACTCACGCAAACAATGCGGTCGGTGGAATCGGCGTGACAAATGCCATCACGGGTGAGGTTCCGGCCCCGTATTATGCGGGCGGCGGAGGTGCCCTGGAAAGTGCATCGGGCTCATTGGGTGGTGGCGGAAAAGGGGGGAATGGCTGGGGGAACCCGGGTGAAGCCGGCACACCCAACACGGGTGGTGGCGGCGGCGGCGGCCACGGCGGTGACGGCGGGGCCGGCGGCTCGGGCGTGGTGATCGTGGCCTACAAGATTCACGCGGGCACGGTGATCATGCTTTACTGACCTGTCAATGTCGGGGGTAAACCCAAGACCGGGGCGGCCGCTCAATGGCCGCCCCGTTTTCTTTGTGTCCCCTGCGTTCCTTGCGGGGATATTTGCTGGCGGAAACACGGAAGAAAGGACGGACAACGTGGGGATTACGGTGATGGCTCCGCTGGCGCTGGCCGTGTTGTGCTTGATCTCCGGCTCAGTGACCCACGCCGCGCTCAGTGTTCTCGGCGAGGAAGTAGGCGTCGCCGGGAAGACGGTCGCCATCACCGCAGATACGCCGTGGATTGTCGCTGACGGCCAGCCCGAGGCGGTACAGCGGGCGCTGGCGGACGTGCAACGCGACTGGTACAAGGTTCTCGGGCATCGGCCCATTGTCTTGAACAAACCCCCGGCCACAGGACGTGGGCCTGTGGTGTACCTCGGCACAAAGCAAACGTGGAAGCTGGAGTTCCCTGCCGGTGCAGAGAGTTTTGTGTTGCGCGTCCAGCACGATGACAGCGGGAGGCAGGCCATCGTTGCTGCTGGAACGGACATGCGCGGCGCGATCTACGCGGCGTATGCGTTGGCAGAGGAGATCCTGGGCGTCGATCCGTGGTATTTCTGGACGGACCACGAACCGGCGGCGCGGCGGCAGATCGAGGTGCCGGCCGGGCTCGACAGGAAATTCGGGCCGCCGACGTTCCGGTATCGCGGCTGGTTCATCAACGACGAAGACCTGCTCGGAGGATTCGCGCCCGATCCGCTGCGTGAAAACGTCTTTTCCTTGGACATGCTCGATCACATCTGCGAGACGATCCTCCGGTTGCGCGGCAACATGATCGTGCCGGGCACGTTCACCTTTCCCGATGAACGGTGCTGGGAACTTGCCTCGCGGCGCGGGCTGGCGCTGAACATGCACCACATTCAGATTGTCGGATTGAACACCTTCCGCTGGCCTGCGGGCGTGCCGTTTTCTTACAACAAGAATCCCGATGTCATGGAACGGTATTGGCGTGACTGCATCGCTGCGTTCAAGGGCAGGGAGGTCGTCTGGACGGTCGGCTATCGCGGCAAGCACGACCGCCCCTTCTGGGTGGATGAGCCGGGGCTGAACACCTCCGAAGCCCGGGGCGCGGCCATCACCAAGGCCATTGCAAAACAGGTGGAGCTGATCCGCGCGGCCGACCCGCACGCGATGATCATCGCCAACCTCTGGATGGAAGGCGCCGGCATGATGCACGCCGGGTTCCTCAAGCTGCCTGAAGGCGTTGTCCAGGTCTGGCCTGATGACATGGGCAACGGCCTGATCACAGATAACGGCCGTGTCATCGCCGGACAGGGCGTCTACTATCACACCGCGATGTACACGGCGTCCCGCAACCAGTTGAGCGAGATGATCCCGCCCGGCCGCATATACGGCGAGCTTGGCCGGTTCGCCCGCGCCGGGGCGACAAACTTCTTCCTGGTCAACGTCAGCGATGTGCGGCCCGTGCCGCTGTCCACCGACTGCGCCATGCGCTTCGCATGGGACGCCGCGCCGTATCTCGGCAAGACAGACCAGGAAAACATGGACGCCTTTCTTGCCGACTGGAGCCGTCGGCAGTTTGGCGAAGCGCTGGCCAAGGAGGCGGCGGCAATCTACGCGCGCTACTACGATATCCCGTATCACCGGCACCCCGTGATCAGCGGCGACAACTATCTGCACTCCGCGATGAACAGGCCCGATTCCACGGCGTATCGCTTTGCCATGACGAACCGGCCGTATGTCGCCGAGCTGGCCGCAGCCGCCCAGCCGCTCCTTGCTCGCGTGCCGGCAAACCGCCGGGACTTCTTTCAGTCGCACGTGCTGACGCCGATCCAGATTCATCTGCACTCGCTCATGATGTTAGAGGAATACTGTGCCGCGAAGGCCGCGATCGAGAAGAAAGACACTGTGCAGGCGTTGTCCTTGGCGGAGCAGGCGCTGCGGTCGGCCGACGAGCTGTTCGCCGCGCTGCACCGCGCCGAGACGGGCAAGTGGGCCACCTGGTACGCGGGCGACCTGTTCGTCGGGATGGAAAAAAGCCGCGACCTGGTTCGCGTGCTGCTGGCGCAGTTGAACGGAGAGCCGCCGCCGCCTGTCCGCGGGAACCGGGTCGCTTACGGCGAACTCTACCAGTACCAGACGCCCTTCCTGACCAACTTTCCGCTGCTGTACCCGCAATCCGACTTGTCGCAAAAGTACAACAAAAAGACGCAAAAGTACAACGACGGCCAAGCGGACAGGTGATACCCTTACATACGTAACTCTGTGACGTAAACGCCCAAGAACTCCAGCAATTCTAATTATGGCATAACGGTGTTTCGAGAATGCCCTTACGGGCACACTACAAACGGGGTTCTGATGGATTACCCTTGTTTGTAGTGACGCCGTAAGGCGTTTCCCGGCCAAAATTAGTATTGCGCAAGAAATCACTTATGGAAAACGACATGCATTTCACCGTCCGTTCGCACGGACTCCTCGCCTTGCTGACGGTTCTGGCGCTTTGTCAGACACTGCCGGCGGCGGATTTTTACGTCGCACCCGATGGCAGCGACAATAACCCCGGCACCCAGCAAGCGCCGTTCGCCACGATCCAGCACGCGCGTGACGTGGTGCGCGTCCAAATCGCCGGCGGCATGACCAGCGACAGCACCGTGCATTTGGGCGCAGGCAATTACTTTATCGAGCAGGCGGTGGTCTTTGACGACCGGGACGGCGGGAGCAATGGCCATACGATCACCTACCAAGGCGCACCGAATCTGGCAACCCGCATTTACGGCGGCAGGCGCATCACGGACTGGACCCAGGTCACTTCGTCGCAATATACGGCCACCGTTTCGGACCTGCCGTCGCATTTCACGCTCTATGAGAATGACGAAGCGGCCAACGGCGGCTATTACCACGTGTTCACGGATGTGACCGCCGGCAATTGGAGCGCGAATGGCACCACCCTGACTTATTATCCCCGCAATTTGCCTATCACGGATCAGGTGGTTGTGTTGGGCACGACCAAGGATGTGTTTGTGGTCATGGGCCGCTCGGCGCAGCAGATCGTTTCTAACATCGTGTTTGACGGATTGCACATGATCGGTTCGGATTACACCGGTTCATGGCCCGGTGGCGAATCGGATTTCCCCGGCTACACCGGGTTGTATGACGGCGTGCAGTTGACCAACATTCCCATTGGCGTGATTTTCCCGGAAGCGCGCCACGCACAGTTTTACCTCCGGAACGCGCAGAATATCGTCGTGCGCAACAGCAAGCTTTACGGCGCCGGTTTCATGGCCGCCTTCTTCGATCGCTGGGCGCAGTCCAACGTGGTGGCGAACTGCTGGATCGAGAACACCGGCCGCGACGGCCTGTACTTCCAAGGCTGGGAACCCGGACGCGGCGCGTCGGACGGCATCACAACGCTGGCCGCTTCCTATTGCAACAAATTCAACGTGGTGACCAATAACGTCATCTACGACCTCGGCCGGTTCGGCGGCTCGATGGGGGTCCGTTTCGACTTCAGCGGCGACAACCGGCTCGAGCACAATGTCATCAAAGGAGCATCCGGCGGCGCCTATCACGGTCATGGCTGGCGTCCTAACATGATTAATATCCTCGGCTATTATGTGATGCACAATATGCCCGCCGGTTACATCCCGTACCCCTATGAGATCGGAAGAGCACACGTCTGAACTCCAGTCACCGGCTATGATCTCGTATGCCGTCTTCTGCTTGAAAAAAAAAAAAAAAACAAAAAATAACATT
>CAZXVN010000200.1:0-3384 GCA_964643945.1 uncultured Lentisphaeraceae bacterium
GGAGGCGGCGTCGTGCGCGTTCAAGACGGACAGGCGCGCCTGTTCACCGGGGCAGACGGCTTGCCAGAGGAGCGCAGCATCTGCCAATTCACGGTGGACGGTTAAGGGCGGCTGTGGTTTTCCAGGGATGGCTGGGTGGGGGTTTTGCGGGAGGGCCGGTTCCGCCCGCTGGAGCGGATGACGGCTCAGTTTATCGCGGGCGCTCGCTCGGGGGGTGTCTGGTTTTATATGGAGAATAATACCGTCTGCAAGTATACCGGGGAAGGCGCGCGCGTGCCGGTGCCGCTGGGCATTCGATTCCGCTGAAAACGTCGGCGAGCGGCGGTAAATCGAACGAAATGCCCTGACGGGCACACTACAAACGGGTGCGAAGCGTTCGTAGTGGCGCCGTCAGGCGCTTTAAGCCGACTTTTTCAGCGGAATCGGCATTCCTGATGTGACCCCGACGGCTTTTTATGAAGACCGGTCCGGTTCCGTTTGGCTGGGAACGAGGGAGAAGGGGCTGTACAGGTTTGACCGTCGTGCGGGTGCGGCGACAGTGGTCTTGGCGCAGCCGACCGTCCTGAACATCAAAGCGACAAAGCAGTTGGACTAAGGGTAGCCGACAAAGGGCGGGACTAAGTGTTTGGATTAAGGATTTTTTTGGGGATGAAGGATATGATGAAGGATATGAGTAGGGGGAATATGGACAAAACGCTGTTCTGTTTTCTTGCGTGGGGAATGCTGGCGGGCGCGGGAGTCGTCCCGCAGGCGTGTGCGGCGGAGGAGGCGGCGCCCGCCACGGCGCCGGCCACCCTGGCGTTCTGGAACGCCGAGTATGGCCGGGCGACAGAGGGGGAGCGGACCGAGCCCGGAGCGAAGCCTTGGGTCCTGGACGGGCAGAGCCTTTTTCTGAAGACGGACCGGGACACGCTGGACGTGCAGGTAAGGCGCACGAAGGCGCTCATCGCCAACTTGAAAACCCAGCGCAACGCTCCGGACCTCAAGGCCGTCGAGGCACAGGTCGCGGCTATCGCCGGGCGGGCGGAGGCTGTCCGGCAGACGGGGGACGCGGGAAAGAGCAGGGAGCTGTACCTGCAGCTCCGCGCGGTCACCCGCAAGGCCTCGTTCGCCAACCCGCTCCTGAATTTCAAGGACCTGCTCTTCATGGGCTACATGGGTCCGGGCGGCGTCCAACACATGGTGGACCAGTATATCGGCTGGAACGCCAATGCCGGCGGCGGGCTCTATGTCCTGCGTGATTTCAAGACCGCGCCCCGCATCGTCGATCTCCTTGAAAACTCCGTGGTCGAGAACGGGCGCTTCAAGGGCAAGCGCCTGACCGGGGGCGCGTTCCTCCGGCCCGACCTTTCGTTCGACGGAAAGCGGATCGCTTTCGCCTGGAACAACATCGAGGACCAGACCTACCACATCTTCACCGTGAACGCGGACGGCACGCGCCTGAGGCAGCTCACAGACGGCACGGTGAACAACGGGAAGCTGGGGTTCACGGACAGCAGCCACAATGACTTCGACCCCTGCTGGCTGCCGAACGGGCGCATCGTGTTCCTGACCGACCGCCGCGGCGGCTACGGCCGGTGCCATCCGCGGCCCGTGCTGACCTACGCGATGTACTCGATGAAGGATGACGGCAGCGACATGATCCCGATCAGCTACCACGAGACCAACGAGTGGAACCCCAGCGTGGACCGCGACGGCAAGATCGTCTTCACGCGCTGGGACTACATCGACCGCGACGACTGCATCGCCCACCACCTCTGGACCTGTTTCCCGGACGGGCGCGACCCCCGCGCCCCGCACGGCAACTACCCGCTGCCGCTCACGTTCGAGGACAAGGACATGCGGGACGGCCGCGCGGACCGGCCCAACGGCGAATGGAATATCCGCGCCGTCCCCAATTCGAGAAAGTATATCGCCACGGCCTCCGGGCACCATACGCGCTCGTTCGGCGATCTGGTCATGATCGACCCGAGTGTTCCCGACGACGGCAAGATGAGCCAGGTCAAAGGGATCACGACCGGACGGAACATCTGGCCCGACGCGGACGGGGAGTACGCGACGGCCTGGCAGCTCAGCGAGGATTAGTATCTCTGCAAGTATCGCGAGGACCTGATCCTGCTGGACCGCTTCGGCAACCGGGAGCTGCTGTGCCCGAGGTCGGCGCTGACGGCCCCGGCCCGTGCGGACCGGCTGCTCCATCCCATGCCGTTCGCGGCGCGGCCCATGCCGCCGGTCATCCCTACGGAAACGTACCAGGGGGAGCGCGCCGGCCCGAAGGCGCCCAAGGCCACGGTCAGCATCATGAACGTCAACGAGGCCGACATGCCGCTGCCTGCGGGGATCAAGGTGAAGTGGCTGCGGGTGATCCAGATCATTCCCCAGCTCACCCCGCTGATCAACGAGGCGCGGATGGGGTACGCCACCGAGAGCCTCGCGCGGATGCCTCTGGGCGTGGTGCCGGTGGAGAGCGACGGCAGCGTACACTTCAAGGCGCCGGTGGCGAAGCTGCTCTATTTTCAACTGCTGGACGAACGCGGGCTGGCCGTGCGCTCGATGCGCTCGGTCACCTACGTGCACCCGGGCGAGAAGCTCAGTTGCGTGGGCTGCCACGAATGGCGGGGCACAGGGACGACGCGGCAGGCCAAGCGGCCGATCGCCTTCCAGCGCGGCCCCTCCGATATCAAGCCGGAAGTGAGTGTCGGCGCGATCCCTTTCAACTGGCACCGGCTGGTCAAGCCCGTGTTCGAGGCGAAGTGTGCGGCGTGCCACCGCGAGAAGGGCAAAGGCCCCGACATGACGAGCTACGACAGCCTGCAGGGTTACGCCTTCCATTACCCGTTCCTGAGGGATAGCTATTCGAACGGCGAGATCACGAGGAGCGGCTCGCGCACGATCCCCGGCAAGTTCGGCGCCATGGCCTCGAAAATGATGAAATACCTGGACAAGACGCATTACGGCGTGGCGCTCACGCCGGACGAGTTCAGGCGCATCACCCTCTGGCTGGACTGCAACTCCAACGAGTTAGGCGCGTATACGAAACTGAACGAACAACGCAAGGGCGAGATCGTCTGGCCGGAGATCGATGTCGATCCCGCCCGTCCGCTCGGAGTAGAGTAAACGTGAAGGGTAACGTGTGAACGATTAAGATTAGGATAAAGATTGCGATGAAGAATGGAAGTGCCGCCTCGTAATCCTAATCGTATTCTTAATCGTAATCCGTTGAAGGTAATAACCAAAGAGGGGAGGACTCAATGACCAAGCAACTGACAACCGGCATGATCGCCGCAATGGCGCTGATCCAATCGGCGTCGGCCCAGTACACAGGCTGGCAGCATTCGGGAGCGATGTATATCCTGACCACGCCGGAAGGCGGTAACCTGCCGG
>CAZXVN010000201.1:0-9934 GCA_964643945.1 uncultured Lentisphaeraceae bacterium
AAGGTGTCGTGATTCGGGTTCAGGCGCAATTCGTTGACCACCACGCCGGTCGAGCTGGCATACTTGCCGGTCAGCAGCGAGGCGCGGAAGGCCGAGCAGACGGGCGTCGATGCGACGAAGCTCCGGAAGAGCACGCCCTCCCGCGCCAGGCGGTCGATGTTCGGGGTCTTCGCCCGGGGGTCGCTGAAGCCGCAGGACTGGAAGCGCAGCTGGTCGGCCATCAGGATGACGACATTGGGAGTCTTGTTTTCACCGGCAAGTGCGGCGGCGGGGCTGGCCATCAGAACCAGCGCGGGCAGCAGCAGAAGCCAAGCATGCAGGCTCCGGGAAGCACCGTGGCTTGACGGGGACGGGTTTTTGATGTTGTTTTTCATAATCGCTTCTTTCGGGGCCGGGGTCGGTATCGACTTTGCAATCAGGTGCGTGGTTGCCAGACAATGACCAGGCAGGCTCATTCGATCCCGATTCCGATACCGACGCCGACGCCGATTGGGTTGCGCGCGGAGCACGCGTTAGTCAACGCCGCCACGTTCATTTCTTCGTTTCCTTGAGCAGGGTGAGCATCGCCTGGCCCATCGCGTCGCCGATCAGGAAATAGGTCTCGGCGTTGCCGTTCCAGTGGTACCCTTGGCCCGACGGCGAGGCCTCCGCCGGGCGGAAGAAGTCGCGGGTCTCGACGCAGGCGACGGTGCCCTTGAACTCGGGCAGCGCGGCGGCGCCGGCCTGCGCCTTCATGATCCCCAGGCGCCGCTCGTTCTTCTGGTCGCGGCCGCCGAAGCCGCTGTTGGCGATCACGAAGGGGAGATCCTTTACGCCGAGTTCCTTCCGGACGTCGCGGATGAAGTTGATCATGTTCTTCTCGTACTCGGCGGTCGCCGCCGGCGTGCAGCCGTCGTTCCACCCCTGGTGCCAGCCGAACCCGGCAATCTCGTAGCCCTTGCCGTCATAGTCCGGGAACTCCTTCTTCAAATCCGCCAAGACCTGCTTGACGTGCCCGCTCATCTCGGTGTAGAAGGGCCCGACCTCGCCGCCGCTGCTGGGCGGACGGAAATCCTTCTGCAGGCTCTTGCCGCCCCAGGCGGTCTTGATCAGCAGCACCTGGTTGTCGACATGCTGGCCGATGACGTGCCCGAACTGAAACTCCGGGCCGATCTTGTTTTTGTTGGCCCCGTATCCGGCCGTCAGCCCGCCTTTGCGGCCGAGGTACCAGATCCAGACGTCGTCGCGCACCACCCAGTCGCCCTTCTTGTCAACGGTGTGCTTGAAGCGCTCCGCCGTGGCGGGATCCTTGACCAGATACTCGAGCGTGCCTTTGCCCTCATTGCGGCTTTTTGGGGTAATCTTAACCGCCCCTTGCCCTTCCATGTTCGACTGGCCTGCGAGGATGAACACCTTGACCGGGCTTTTGCCCGCCTGCCCGGCGAGCGCCTCCGCCGGCGCCAGAGCCCATGCCATCAGCGCAACCAGACCGACCGCTGCCCAACGATACTTATTGTGATTCATGCTCATTTCTTTCATGGTGATATGACCTCCTGACTATACTCCCGCGACACGGACGATGGTCAACGAATGCGGCGGCAGGTCGACCACGTTCTTGCTGAATCTAACCTTCGTCTTCCCTGGCACGACCCGCTCCGGGTGTTCCACATCATTGTAAGCTTCGGGCGAATCGCCGGCAAGGACCGTTGCCTCGAAAGTTCCGTCGAGCGACACAGCTCCCAGCTTGACGGTGCAGGCAGCGGTTTGGTCGGGATGGCGGTTGACCAGCGCGAGCGCCCAGTTTTTGCCCGACGCGTCCACCGTGGCCACCGCATCAATCACGGCCATCGGCACTTTGCCGCCGCCATACGTGTCCGCATCGACGGCGCTTTTGGCCACGCGGCCCTCAAGCAGGTTGGCGTACATCGCCAGCGTGTGGAAGGTGGTCCGCCGCACGAGGCCCTTGGGGTGGACGTACAGCGGGCCGCGCGTGTTCACGATCGGGGCGATGTTGGCCATGCCCACGTCCTCGCAGTGCCGCAGGCAGGCGTTCAGGAACGAGGCGGTGAACAGCGCGTCGGCCATGGAGTACTGCTCGGCGATCGTGTTGATCTCGCGCTTGGCGATGAAGTCGGCGGCCTCCTGGTCACCGGCCTCGACCGGCTTTTTGCGCGGGAATCCCGGGTGATGCCAGCCGCGCAGGTTCCACTCGTCGAAGGCGATCTTGACGCGCCCCCCGCAGCCGGCCTCCTCGAGAATCTTGACCACCTCTGCGATCGTCCGCTCGGGCCCGTCGCTTCTCTGGATGCAAGCCTTGTAGTCCGGCATCTGGTTCTTGCTCTGGAACCCGAACCAGTACTCGTGCACCGCCACGTAGTCCAGCTGCTTCCCTGCCGCCGCGAGCAGCGGCAGGCTCCATTCGCGCTTCTTCGTGGCCGCGGCCAGCAGCTTGATTTCAGGGTCGGCCGAAAGCATCAGCCCGGCACATTTGCTGACGAGCGGCCCCCATTCATCCGCGTCCTTCCGACCGATCTCCCAAGGCCCGTAGTTCTCGTTGCCGATGCTCCAGTACTTCACCTTGAACGGCTTCTCATGTCCGTTCGCCTTGCGCAGATCGGCGTATTTTCCTGCGGTGGCGTTGCAATATTCGACCCACTCCTTCATTTCCTCAGGGGTGCCGTTGCCGGCGTTGCTGCAGATATACGGCTCGCAGCCGACCAGTCGGCACCACTCGACGAATTCGTCGGTGCCGAACGTGTTGGGGTCGGTCACTCCCCACACCGGATCGGGCACAGGTTTGCGATCCTTGCCCACGCCGTCTTTCCAGTGATAGCCGCTGGCAAAACATCCGCCCGGCCAGCGCACCACCGAGAGCTTCAGCTCCTTCATCGCGGCGATCACGTCTTTGCGGAAGCCGCGCTCGTCCGCGAGCGGCGAGCCCGGCTCGAACAGGCCGCCGTAGATCTGCCCGGTGAAATGCTCGATAAAGCCGCCGAAAAGCATCGGGCTGTACGGCTTTGACGGCGCGGCGGTGTCGATCGTGACGACCGCTGTGGCCGCCTGTGCGGGAACGTCCGGCTTCCCGGCGGCCTGCAGGGCGGCTGGCGCGAACGCCAGCACCAAGGCGGCCGCGCAGAAGCGCGGCCCTCCACGTTTATCCTGTTTCATTACCGGGCCTTCTTCTGCGTTTTCGGCGCCTGCTTCCACGCCTCGTAGTCCTCGATGACCTTACGCGCTTGGGCCGCCTTGCGCTCCCAGGCCTGCTGTTTGGCCCCCTCGGGGGTCGGCATTTGAGCGGCGTCCGGGTCGTCCGCCAGCTCGCCCTTGCGATAGCCGCTATCGATCCAGCAGGGCCAGTCGTCCGTGCGGAACGGCGCCGCCGGACCCGCCCGGTTGCCGAAGTTCCCCACGGGATGAACGCCCCAGGCATAGCGCACGGCGGCCGGGTCATCAATGAAGGGGCTCGACACGGCAAACTTGCCTCCCTCGACACATTCGACCCGGGCCGGATAAAAATGGCGGTCTTGGCCGGCGATCACAAAGCCCTTGGGCGGCACGCGCATGCCGTAGGGCGAGCTCGGGTTGCTTCCCTTGGTGAAGGAAAGCAGGATGCGCTTGCCGTCCTTTTTCCACGATTCCAGCAGCGGGATGTTGTATTCGACCCCGCTCACTTTGTAGACGTCGGCCAGCGCCCAGCGGGCGGACCGCTCGCCGATCGGCCGCTTCAAGGGAGAGTGCATCTGGACGTGCCCGAGGTCGTAGGTGCAGACCAGCGCGGTGTTCGTGTGCATCAGGTGGGCTTTCAGCTGCGCCTCGCGCACCCCCGACGCCTTGTGCAGCATGGCGTCCTCAGGCTCGTTCTCATCGACGGGCTCGCCGAACCCCGAGAGCTGGATGATGCAGAACGGGAGCGCCGGGTCACTGAACGCCTTGCGCCAGTCGGGGATCAGGGCCGGGTAGGTTTTCATGTAGAGGTTGGGGCGCCCCTGGCCGCCGACGCAGTTGTTCTCGCCTTGATAGAAAAGGACGCCCTTGATCGCGAACCGCTGGATCGGCGCGATCAGCCCGTTGAAGCACCCGCCCGGAAAGCTCTGCCGGCAGGTGTAGGTCTTGGGCACGTCCGGCTTGGGCGGAGGCTTCCGTCCGGCGGCCTCGTCCTTTTCCGCTTGCCGCTTCCATCCGGCCAACTTCTTCGCCAGTTCAGCCTCGTAGTCGTAGGCAGCCGCCTCGGCATCGAACGACGCGATCAGCGGCTTGGCTTCGGGGAGGGTCTTCAGCGTCTCTTGAGAAACCCAGGTCTCCACCACGCTGCCGCCCCACGAGGTGTCGATCAGGCCGATCGGCACGCCGGTGATGTCATGCACGATGCGGGCGAAATGGTATCCTATGGCCGTGAAATCGCGGGTGTTCGTCGGGTTGCTGACCCGCCAGACGCCCTTGAGCTCGACATAGAACGGGTTGCGCGCCTCGACAGGAAAGTTGTCGAGCGGCACGGGGCTGCTGTGCAGCGGAATCGTCAGGCAGCGGATGCCGGAACAGTTGGCCCGGGGCATGTCGAGATCCGAATTGATGATTCCGCCGGCGTCCGACTCCATGTTGCTCTGCCCGCTGCAAAGCCACACGTCGCCGATGAGCACGTTCTTAAAGGTCAGGGCTTCCGTCTTGCCGCTGACCTTCAGCTCCTGCGGCTCGGCGTTGACGGGAAGGGGGGCGAGGGCCAGCAGCCACTTTCCGTCATCGCCTACGGCGGCGGCCTTGGTTTGTCCGCCGAACCGAACCGTCACCGTGTCTCCCTTGTCGCCCCAGCCCCAGATGTTCAGAGGCTTGTCGCGCTGCACGACCATGCCGTCGCCGAACACCCGCGGCAGCTCCAGCTTCGCCTCGGACAGCGAAGGCGCCAGCGCGGCCAGCGCGGCAATTCTCAATAGGGCAGGGAAACGCCTTACGGCGTCACTACAAACGTGAGAAGTCCATCCGGTTCGCTTCATTGGTCATCTTCCTTTTTTCCGCGCTTCTTCGTTGTGCCTGCCGGCAGGCCGCTGCGCGTCTGGGTCCACGACCCGGGGTTGAGTTCATCGAGGACCGCCTGGAGCTTGAGCCGCTCCGCCTCGTTGGTGACCGGCTTCTCCGCGAACGGGGCCTCGGCCATGTCGTAGAGCTCGCCTTTTTCGTTGAGCTTGAATTTCTGGCTGCGGACATACCAAAAGGACTTGGCGGCCCCGCGGCCATTCATCTGAACAAAGACCCATTCGCGGGGCGAGCCTTTTCCGCCGCGGAGCTGCGGCGCGAGGCTGCGACCGTCGAGCTTCACGCCCGCCGGCAGTTTCGCGCCGCCGAGGTCGGCGAACGTCGTAAAGAAATCGCTGAAGTCGACGAGGTCGTCGAGGACTTTCCCGGCGGGAACCACGCCGGGCCAGTTGGCAATGAGCGGCACGCGGCTGCCGCCTTCCTCCATGGTCAGCTTGGCGCCGTTGACCCGGCGGCCGTTGACCGTCGAAACGGAGGCCAGCTTCATGTCGGTGCCGTTATCGCCGGAGAAAATCACGAGCGTCTTCTCGCGGAGGTGGAGCCGGTCGAGTTCGGCCACGAGCTGGCCGACGAGCTTGTCCATGTACTCGATGTTGTCGGCATAGAGCCGGTCCCTGTCGGCGCCTGGCTTGCTGTCGGGCGTGGGCACGAACGGCTCGTGCGGATGCGTCATCGGGTAATACAGGAAAAACGGCTGCGCCTTGTGCTTGGCAAGGAAGTCCACGATGAAGCGGTGCTGGATGTCGGGCAGGTATTCGCCGTCGATCAGTTCGGCCTTCTTGCCGTTTATGAAGTATCCCTTTGTCTGCTTGCGCCAGTAGCCGCCGCCCCAGCCGTAATAAGACAGGTGCTCGTCGAAGCCCCACTCGCCGGGGCCCCAGGCGATCTGGCCCCACTTGCCGACACAGGCCGTCACATACCCGGCCTGCTTCATCACCGTCTGGATCATCGTGTCGCGCTTCGGGTCAACCGGGCAGAACTCGCCTGACTTCCAGGTGCTGTTGTCGATCAGGCCGGTGCGGAACGGGTAGCGTCCTGTCAAGGCCACGCAGCGCGACGGCCCGCACACCGGCATGGAGTAGCACTGCGAGAAGCGCAGCCCCTCCCGCGCCAGCCTGTCAAGGTTGGGCGTCTTGAAGGGCCCGCCATACGCTCCGACGTTGCCGAGCCCCAAATCGTCCGCGAGGATAAAGATGATGTTGGGCTTCTCAGCCTGCTCAGCCGCAAGGGCGGTCAGCCGGCTCAGCCAGCCCGGCACCGCCAGCGCGGCCACGCCCGCACCGGCATACTTGAAGAGATCACGTCTTTTCGTTTTCATTTCGCTAATTACTCCCCGCCCGGCCCGCCGCCGCCGTTCTCATCCTCGTCACCGCCTTTTCCGCCCCGGCCTTTCTTGGGCTGAACATAGTCGCGCAAAAGGTTCAAGTCGTGGGTCGGGAAATCAAGGGTGCGCAGCGGGCGGGTGTCCGCGGGGTCGGCCTCCAGCTTCTTGATGAGGGCGGCCACGCGGTCGGCATGGCCCTTCATGCTCTTCTCCTTGTGGGCGCGGATCCCTTTCTCGACTTGGCGCAGCTCGGGGATGACCGCCTTGGCGGCGGCGCCGTACTCCTCAAGGATCTTCAGGGCGGCGGGGATGCGCGCGTTCTTGCCCCATTTGTCGATGTCCATCACGTGGATGCAGAGGGGCATGCCCTCCTTGATGCGGTACTGCGCGAAAAGGTCGAGGCTTTTCAGCCGCACGCCGCTGGCGAACATCACGCCGCTGGGCGACTGCTTGTAGATCGACTCGTAGATCGCCGGCAGGAGCGGCTTGAGCTCATCGTAGGGCATATACTTGTAGACCGAGGGAACCGTGCCGCGGGCGCGCCCGTCGTCGTTCTTCAGCAGGCGCTCGATGGCGGCGCCGAGCTTCCGGCGGTCGACGCCCTCGATGGATTTGGCGAGCAGGCCCGCCTTGCCCATGGCCCCGCCCGGATAGAAGAGCGCATAGCCGAGGTAGCGCTGGGTGAACTCGCGCGGGTCGTTCGGGTCGGACGCCACCGCCAGAGCGAGCAGGTCCGGCGTGGCTGCCCGTGCCGGATTGCCGATCGCCGACAGGGCGTAGGTGGCCTGGATGCGCAGCCAGACGTCGTCCGACTTCAGCGCGGCCGTCAGCGCCGGCACGGCCGAAGCGTCCTTCATCTCGCCCAGCGCGACGCACGCGCCGTAGCGGGTGTTGGCTTCCTTGGCGGCAAGCAGCTTGATCACGGCCTTGACCGTCGCATCGTCCGCCTTCTCGGCCAGCACCTGGCTCGCGCGCAGGCGCACCGCCGGCGACCAGCTGGAAAGATCCTTCAGCAGGGCTTCCTTCGGCTTGGCCTTGTAAGGCGTGAGCCCGTGTTCAGGCACGACGTATCCGCGCCCGGCCTCGACCACCTCGGCCAGCGCGGGGCCCGCCAGCTCGACCTCCTTGTGCAGGCCCTTTCCCGCGATGTAGATTTTCTGGCGCGGCAGCAGGTAGGCCAGCAGGTAGGCGCCGGTGGAGTCCCAGCTGTTGTACTTGTCATCCTTGCTGACGCCCTGGTAGCCGAAGCTGCCGTCCCAGCGGCGCGCAAGCTCGTAGTACCAGCGGACCTCCTTCATGAAGGCGGCCGTGGCCGCCGGCCCGGCCCGGCCGGCGCCCAGCGCGGTCCAGAGATAATTGAAATAGTTTCCCGTGTGGCCCGTCTCCAGCTCGCCGTAGGAGGCGACGTTCATGCGCGCGAAGAAAGCGGCGCCGGCCAGGTTGTCCTGCGCGTCGAACATGACGGCCGCGCTGCCGTTCTTGCCGTTGCTGCTGTGCTCGTGCCACGGGTTATGGTCGCCGTAGGGGATCGAGCCCTTGTTGATGTAGAACTCAAAGAACCGCGTGCCCTGCTTGATGGCCTTGGTGATCTCATCGTCCTTCACGCCGCACTTGGCGCCGAGGATCATCGAGAGCTGGCAGATGAGACCCGACTGGTTCATGTCGCCGTAGCCTCCGAGCGGGCCGTGGAGCTGCCCGTTGTTGTCCTCGGGCCAGGCCATGCCGTGGCCCCATGAGCCCACGCAGCTCTGCCCGCGGGCGATGGCGTCGGAATAGGCCCGGATCGCCGGCAGGACATCCTTGTCGCCGGTGGCGAGATAGTACTCGGTCAGGAACAGGTTGTGGTAGCCCCAGTGCCAGGCCACCATGCCGCGGTCGCTCTCATCGATTTTGAGATCCTTGGGGCCGACCTTGCGGGCCAGGTCGCGGACAACCGGGAGATACTTCTGGTCGCCGGTGGCCAGCAAAGCCAGGGCGCCGACCTCGTCCGGGATGCCGGGCCCGATGTTCTTGGCCAGGTGCGCGGCGCCCAGTTCGATGATCTTCTTCGATTTCGCGCAGTCGCCGAACGGGGAGAGGTCGCTGTAGCTGCCCATGACGCGCAGCGGCACAATGACGGACAGCTCTTTGCCTTTGCGCCACAGCAGGAGGCTGAGCTTGCCCGCGGCGGCTTCGGTCTCGGCCTCGGTGATGGCGTTGCCGAACGCCACGCGTGCGTCGGAGGCGAACTTGGCTTTGCCCACGCCGAGGATCACGTCGCCGATCTGGACGACGCCGTCGGCCGGCGACTTGCCGTCGACCTTCGTGACGAGGATCTGCCGGGCTTCGGTGGTGACCATATTCCAGGCCCACATCGCGCCGCGCAGGCCCGTGGGCCCGAGGTTCCAGTCGTGGGCATCCGCCAGTTTGCCGCCCTGCGTGAGGTTCGGCATCGGCGGCTGCTCCTTCTTGGCGTCAGCCGTTAAGCCCGCGCCGAGGCCGGCCACCGTGATCATCGCGATTTTCAAAAACCGGCTGCCCCCTGTCCGGAGGAGTGATTGTCTTGTCATAGCGGATGCCTTCCCTTATTTACCCTGTTTCGCAGCCGCCACGTGGCGGGCGTTTCCAAAAAAAACAGAAAGAACATTGAAACGTATATAACGTTGCCCAGACGGAAAAATTGTCTAACAGGATCCCTTTTTCGAGAATTATTTTGGGCTCAAAAAATAGTTCTTTAGTGCCATAGACGGGACGCGAGGCCAGGGAGTAAACTGACAATGCAAGGATAATAGTATTGGGTTACGAAAGGCCCAAAACGTGTCAACAAAGGAGTAGGAAAAATGAATAGCATGAAGCTGACAAGTGGCATCCTGAAGACGGCGCTCGGTGTCGTGAAACGGTCCGCCCTCGTAGCGGCGGCACTGACCTGCCTGGCCGGAACGGCGCTGGGCGCGACGCAATATGCCGCCGGCACGTTCACGTGGGATAACGCATCCACGGCGGCTTGGGGATCAAGCTCGGGCGGCCCCTATACCTCGACGTGGACTAGCGGGAACGATGCCGTTCTCGAGGGCTCCGCCGGCACAATCACCATCAGCAGCCCGACTGCCCACAACATCACCTTCAACACTACCGGCTACACTCTGTCCGGTGGCAGCACGCTGACGCTCACCACTGCGGCGGCGACCATCACGACAGGTTCTGGAATCTCGGCCACCATCGGCAATAACACCGCGACTTCGATCGGTGGTTCCGTCGGTCTTGCCAAAGCCGGTGCCGGCACGCTGACGCTCAACGGCTCGGCGGCCAACGCCTTCACCGGCAATCTGACCCTTAATGGTGGCACGCTCACGCTCGATTTCGCCAATATGGGAACTCCGACCGACCTGCTCAACAGCGCAGTCACCTTCAATGGAGGCGGCGGAACCCTGCTGATCAAGGGTAAGAGCGGAGGCGGTACCACAAGCCAGACACTAGGTGTCCCTAACGAATAGCGTTTTATCCAATGTGCGGCAAGTGTAGAACGGTTCGAGATTGCGGGCAAGCGGTTTTTGCCGCATGTTGGATAAAATGTGTTGAACGGAGCCGCGTCGGTCGCCCCTTCGCTATGGGGTTTGCACGGGG
>CAZXVN010000202.1:0-13324 GCA_964643945.1 uncultured Lentisphaeraceae bacterium
CGTGGATATAGGAGGCCTCGCCGTGGAGCAGTTCGCCGATGACGCCCTGGCGGACCATGTTGAGGTAAAGGAGTTCCTCGCGGGCGTAGTTGACGTTTTCCATCATCATGCAGTGGCGGCCGGTGGCTTCCGAAGCATCAACGATTTGCCACATTTCCTCGAGCGTGTAGGCGATGGGCACTTCGCTGAACGCGTGCGCCCCGGCGTTCATGGCCGCGACGCACATCGGCGCGTGGAGGTTCCAAGGGGTGGCGATGAACACGGCGTCGGGACAGGTTTCCGCGAGCATTTTTTTCCAGGCGTTCTCGTCGCCACTGTAAACCTTGGGCGTGTGACCCCGCTTCGTGACTTCGTCGGCTGAGCGCTTCGCGCGGTCTTCATGCAGATCACAGACGCCGACGAAATCCACGCCATCGAGGGTGGCGAGCTGACCGGCGTGGCCGGAGCCGCGGGCGCCGGTGCCGATGATCGCGACTTTGATTTTTCCGAGCTTGGGCGCGGCGAAGCCGCCCATGTAGCGGGCGCCGGCGGCGCGGTCGGCCCAGGCGGAGGTCCGCGCCAGGCCGGGGAGCGTGGCGGCGGCGGCCCCGAGGCCGACGAGGGTGCCGAGAAAACGGCGGCGGGACGGGACGGCGAAAGAATCGGCGGAGGTGTTTTTCATATAGGTCATCATTTAAACAGAATTGCGGCTCCAGCACAATACCCACAAACGGGGGAGCTCGGGGAAGCTACACTTGAGGGGCGCAGGCGACGCCCGACTCAAGTCGGTACTGCCAACGGAATGCCGAACGTTGAGGCGTGTTTGTCGTTCCGCCTTGTCTCTGGCGGTCTCAGCCATAGTGCTGATGGACTGAAGTCCGAGGCACTTGCAAAACCCCTAGCGGACGCGACAGAGCGCGTCCCTCCAGTGCATAAAAGCCCGTTCTTCGTGATTTTTGGAGGGCCACGCTCTGTCGTGGCCGCTTTCGGCGGAGGTTTTGCAAGTGCCTCGTCCATCATTAAAAGCGGCACTGAAGTGCCGCACTCCGAAACTTGCCACACACGTCCCGCTGATTGGGCCTCGCGCCTGGATGCGGCGAACTTACCGGATCATGATGACTGTGCCGCCGGGCACCGTGATGTCGTGCAGGGCGTAGCCGTTGAACAGAATCTCGTTGTCCGTGCCGTAATCGCCGGGTTGTCTGGTGACCAGCACATTGGCCGTCGTGTCGGTGGCCACCCAGGTAAAGGCAAACACCCTGGGAGCGATGCTGCTTGGTTGGCTCGTGGGCGCCAGCGCCACGGACGCGCTGCCCTCCACCGAGATGTTGCCGCCCCGCGGACTGCTCGTGATCCATTGCAGCCGATAGGTATGGCCGACCGTGAGCCCGGGGATATCGACATACGTATTCCCTGCGCCGGTCCATATGTATTCGCGCATCAGTTTCCCGAAATCCGTTCCATCGGTCAGGCTAGGAACCCGAGCCTGCTCATCCCAATCCGTCCACTGGCCTCCCGTATTCCAACCGGAAGTCATGTGAGCCCAGCTCGTGCCGAATAACACGTCGTTGACTGTGACCGGGCCTATTCCTGTAGGGCCGAAGTGATTGGCTTCGATGAATTTGCCGTCGTTCAGAATCTCCGCATTGGTTCCGCTTCCCGAAACATCCAAGGCCGTTGTGGAAATGGTCAAGGTGGTGTTCAGGATGGCCGTTTGCGTGATCACGACAGCCGGGTCGGTCACCGTGGCGTTGAACTCGTATATGCCGGGCGTGGTGGTGGTGGGGTGGACCGTAAACACCGCAACTCCGTCAACACCGGTGGTCTGGGCGGGGGTGATGTCAACCGCCCCGGGTCCCGAGGAGGTCAGGGTGACTTCCTTGCCCGCCACGCGATAACCGGCCGAGTCTTTTAGCGTGACGGTGACCGTGGAGGCGTCTGTCCCGTTCGCGATGATTGCGGCCGGGGAGGCCGCCACCGTGGAGAGACCGGCATCCACCGACGACGGCGTCGCACGGACCTCGTCAGAGTCGAAGGTTTCATCAACCAGATTGGTGATGGCCGACACCACGTAATAATAGGTCGTCCCATTGATCAACCCTGTGTCCAAGTAGGCGTTCGCGCTATTCGTTATGATCGGCGTATACGGCCCGCCGGTCACCTCCGACCGCTTCACAACGTAACTGTCCGCCCCGGAGAATGCCGTCCAGGCAAGAGCAATTTCTTGGTCGCCGGACACGGCCGTCAGACCGGACGGCCTCGTCGGATCAACTGGGGGATATTCCGTGGTCACGCCGTATTTGTCTGCCAGGTAACGGCCGACCACGTTGGCCTCTGCGGGGGACAGCACGCGGTCGAAGAGAATCAGCTCGGCGATGTCGCCGTTCAGCTGCTGGCCGTTGCCGGGCCGGTCGCCGATGGTCCAGTTCTGGCCGCTGCCGCTGTGGTACTGTCCACCCGTGCTGCCGATCTGCGTGCCGTCGATCACAAACCGGTAGAGCGAACTGCTGCTTTCCATCGCGAAGACATGCGACCCGCTCTGCGGCCAGCTGGCGTATGCCCCAGCTTGACCATTACCTACGCGGCCACTGCGGAAAACGCCGGGCGAGGACTCGGTCCAAGAGTCGGCCACCCAGCGGGTGTCGTTGCCGTTGTCGCGGTTGTCGAACAGGTTGTAACGCCCGTCGCTGTTGATCGTCGCGACCGCGAACAGGGAGCCCGCGGAGGGGAACTGTGCGCTCAGATCCCCAAGCTTCAGCTCGGAGCCGGCATCGTCGTTGACCTGCGCGAACCGCAGCACGGGCTTGCCGCCCACGCCGCCGGCGATGTATTGCGGCTGGTCGCCTGCGGTGGTTTGGGTGGCATGATTGTCGTTGCCGCTCTGATCGTTCCACTGTTTGACGAAGACGTCGCTGCCGGAAATCCGGACCTGGCTAGCGTCGCCGGTGTCCACAGCATCAGCCGTCAGCCACACGATTAAGCCAGTGCCCACGCCGCCCGGAGGAGGTGGAGGCGGCGGTGCCACGGTGACCGTTACGGCATAGGACTTCGTGGATAAATCAAAGGCGGTAATCATATAGGTCTGCGGCGTGGTGAAGTTCCTGACGGTGCCGGAAGGATAATTCGTGTCCGGGGATGCCAGAGGTGAAACGGTGTAGGCGGGCGCGAGGACGGTCACGTCTGTGCCAAACGGCACGGTCCAGGCAATATTGGTCCCGGCAATGACGGCGCCGGGTCCGAAGCTCAGGATATCCTTGGCGTCGGCGGGCAGCAGGGTGTACACGCCGGACATCACCAGGCTGTCAGCCATGCCGCTCGTGTAGGCGACGGCTTTGAGGGTTGTCGAAACGTCAAGCACAACCGGGGTGCCGTCATAGACCGTGCCCACGGTGGCGCTGGGCGTGCTGCCGTCAGTGGTATAGCGGATGCTCGCCCCGCCGGTCGCCGAACTGATGGATATCGACTGCGGGGAGACATAGGTTCCCGCCGGCGGGTTGCCGGGAACACTCTGATAGAGCGCCTGGATTTCGGCGGCATTGAGCGCCCTGTTGTAAATGGATACTTCATCGATCCAGCCTTTGAAGAAATTGTCGGGCACCTCGCCGCGCGCGCCGAAATACAGATTGCCCGCAATTTCCGGCCAGCCGTTGACCGGCATGCCGGCGTTGGCACTCACCCCGTCCTGATAGATATTCACCCGCTCCTGCGTAAGCGTGACGGCCACCATCCGCCAGGCACCCGCCGCGGTTCCGGGAGCCGTGACCCAGGTATCCTTGTTATTCCCGTCATACCCGACAAAGGCCATGCCGTCACCGTTGTCAAAGAAGCGGAACGCACCGACAATGCCCCCGGTCAGGCAGTGCTCAAACACATCGCCCCCATGATCCGTGCCATCTCTTTTATACCAGGCGACAAAGGTCTTCGGGGCGTCGGTGTTCCACGAGCCGTCGGGTACGACCGCCTTGGCGGAGATGCCGTCGAAATACAGGCAATTCCCGAATCTTCCCGCCGTGCTCCATGCCGCGCTCAGCAGGTTGCCGTCGTTGCCTTTCCCCGAACTGTCATTCAGGGTTGTGCCGCTGCCCTCATCGAAGCTCCAGCGGGCGATCAAGCTTGGATCGGCGCCCGCCGGGCTGAAGGACGGCGCGGCGGTGACGCTGACAACCGTCGAGCCCGCCGACTCGTTGCCCGACGTGTCGAGCGCCATCACCTGATAGGCGAACGCGCCCACGGCATGCGAGGTGTTGTCATCGAAGGCCGTGTTCGTGATCATCGCGGTGTTGAGGCGCATCATCGGGCCGCCATCCACCGAGCGATAGACGTGATACCCCCACAGATCGGCATCGCCGACGGCATTCCAAGTCAGATGAAAGGCTTCGTCATGCGCGGCGACCGCCACGCCGCCCGGCGCGGCCGGAGGCGTGGTGTCCAGCGTCTGCGCCGCGCTGGCGTAGCCGCCGAAGTCCAGGGACAAGCGTCCCAGTTGCGCCAGGTCATCCATGGCCTCGCCGATCTTGGCCGTTCCGCCCATCCGCAGGATGTTGTTCTCCCTGCCGTTGTGGGAATAATAAACGGAGGCATTGCTTGTGGTATCCATCAGCAGCGGGATGGACGTCTGTCCCCATACCGTCAGCCATACGGGACGTGCTCCGGTCTGGAGCAGTTTCCCTCCTCCATTGTTGGGGCCTCCATAATATGAGTCCTGGTCCCAACTGCCGTCAAACAGGCTCACGCGTCCTTGATAGTTGGCAACTTCCACCTCGATTTTGTCAGGCACGACATCAATCCAAACGTGGGCGCGTGCGAAGCCCGCAGTCACCCGGCCGGCCGGCTCGCCATCGTTGCCCGAGATTTTCAGCGCCTCGCAGAAGGCCTGCTCAAAATAGAAATCCGAGACCACCACGTCCTGGTTGTTGCGAACTTCCAGCGTGGGCCTCGTCTGCGGCACGCCGTTCATGGAGAGGAACCCCATGAATCCGTCCTTCGCCGAGGTGCCTTCCACCAGCAAGTGCGGCCCCTGTACGAAACGGCCGAGAATCTTCGCCCGCGAGCTGTTGGTCACTTGGAGATTGCCGGTGAGGCGGATGATCTCGGCGGTAGCGCCGAAGGGCAGGTTCTCCAGGCGCAGGGTGCCGCCGAGTTCCAGAAACAACGCGTCGTAGCAGGTCTTAGACGTGCCGCCCGCCACGCTGGTCTGCCGCACATCCAATCCGTCCCAGAACGTCATCCGCTGCAAGCCGACATTCTGCGCGTTGCGCAGTTCGAACGCCGCGCCGCTGAAGCCGCTTGCGGCTCCGACGGTCGCCATGCTGTATTGGCCGGAGCCGGAGACCACATAATTGGATCCGTCCAGAACGATCGTGCGGCTCAGCTTGAACAAACCGGTCGGGACATACAGCCAGGCGCCGTTGCCGAGCGCCTTGACCTCCGCCACGCCGGTTTCAAAGGCGGCAGTGGCGTCGCCGTAATTGGCCGCGCCGTAATCCTCAACGAGGTCTTTCACCACGGTCGGCATCGGCCAGGTGTCCTTGAGAAAGCGCTGGTCGGCATCCACCAAGGTGCATCCGTTAGCTCCCGGTGGAATCACCAAACACAAGTTCTGTCCCGATGCCAGACCGGTGGGGCTGTCGTCCAGGCGGCAGTTGGACATCATCACCTTGCTGTAATCATCCGCCTTGATGGGCGGCTGCGCGCCGAGCGGCGGGTTGAGAAAGCGGGTGTCGAAGATCTGCTCCGCCTTGCTGGAGGTGTCGAAATAGACGGCATGGTCGGTGTTGGCCCAGCCGTCGATCACACAATCCTGGACGGTCAGTTTCTTGCCGAAGCAGAACGCGTTCGAGTTTTTCGAGGTGCAGCGGCGGATCGAGACGTTGACGGTGTCGGCCCACTCGGCGACGTCATAGTACGTGCTGTTCTCGAAATGGCATTCCTGGATGTAGGCGTTCGCCCAGTAGATCTGCAACACGCCATATCCGCAGCCGCGGAACTCGCACTGCTCGATGCGGTGGTTATAGGTGTTGAACGAGGCAACAAGGATGCCCGCGTTGCAGTTGACGAAGAGGCAGTTGCGGTATTGCATCTCGCTGAACATGATCCCCGATGGACTGCCTTGTGAACGAATGCCGCTATCGGTGAAATTCAGAAAGGCCTCGTTCTGGTGCCGTCCGCCCGTGGGGAATTGGCCGGCAACAGCGATCCGGTTGTCGACGCCGACGGCAGCGACCCCCTGTCCGTCCCAGGTGATCCCCTCGATCCAGGAATAGGGCCAGCCTCCCTGATTGAACATCGTGCCGCCGGCGGCGCCGGTCCACTTCAGGATGGTCGTTCGTCCGGTGCCGTAGATGGCGGTGCCGATGCCGCCGGCCCCGTCGTCCGTGGTCAGCGTCGCCGAAATATAATAAGTGCCAGCCGGAATGAAGAGCGCCCGTTTTGCGGTCCAGTTTTGCGCGTTCCACATCATCTGGTTCAAGGCCGCCTGGAAGGCTGCGGTGTCGTCGTTCTCGTCGCTGCCGTTGGCGCCATAATCCTCGACGCTGAGCCAATCCGACATGACCCGCGGCCAGTTGAGGATCGGGATGTCGCCGGGGGCGGCACAGCTTTGGTTTCCCGCAAACCCCAAAGCGAGGGCCACGGCGAGGAACGGGAGCAGACACCGGAAGGACCCGCGTGCCTGTGACCCTGAAAGAACGGACGCGAAGTGGGCTTCGTGCCACCCACGCGGCAAGGGTGACTCGCTTGGTCGCGTAGACATACAATAACTCCTTTTCAGCAGCATCCCGTCGCGTGAGCCGGAACGGGTCGCATGCCACTTAGACGTAGCCATGAAATGTTCTATAAAAAAACGTGGGCGTTTATTATATGAGGTGTGTGATAATAGTCAATCTTCGGTTTTCTTTTCCGCGCCGAAAATGCACTTTCTCAATGCACTTTTTTTCCGTTGACTTTCGGCAGATGTTTCTATATAAAGAAACGCCTTGACAGAGGAGATCACGATGTTACTCGACACCTTTCCAGCACGCGAAACATTCCGCGAACTGCTGAAGACCCGCACGGTCGTACCCGTGGGTGCCAGAATCTTGGCCGATACCGAAACGCCGGTCTCGGTGCTGACGCGCTTCGCCCACAACAACCCCAATGTGTTTCTGCTCGAAAGCGCCGAAGGTGGTGAGCGGTGGGGCCGGTACAGCTTCATGGGCGTCTCCGCCCGCGCCAACATCACCGTTTACCGCAACGATGTCGTAGTCCGCCAGGACATCAGCGAGAAGCGCATCCCGCACGACCACGATCCGCTCGCCGTGCTGCGGGACCTGATGAAATCCTACACGATCGCCGAACTGCCCGGCCTGCCGCGCTTCAGTGGCGGACTCGTCGGTTACTTCGCCTATGAGATGATCCACTTTTTCGAGCCGCACGTGCCGAACACCTTGCCGTCCGAGCGGCCGATGGCTGAGTTCATCATCCCTGACACCCTGCTTATTTTTGACAACATTTCGCATACGCTCGCCGTCCTCGCCCTTGCCTTCGCAGGCGATGATGATGCGGACAAGCTCTATGATGCCGCCGTCAGCCGCGTGCAGGAGCTGTTGGAGACACTCGCGAAGCCCGCCGATGTCGCGATGCACCTGAACAAGCGGACCGTTCAGATGCCCGAACCCGTCCACACGCCGGACTATTACAAGGGCATGGTGGAGACGGTCAAGAGGCACATTTACGAGGGAGACATCATCCAGTGCGTGGTCTCGCAGAGTTTCGTCGGACCCGCTCCGGATGATCTCGTCAGCCTCTACCGCGCCCAGCGCTACGTCAACCCTTCGCCCTACCTCTTTTTCCTCAAGTCGCAGGGCTGTACGCTGATCGGCTCCTCGCCTGAAACCATGATCCGCCTCGACAACCGCACCGCCTGCCTGCGTCCCATCGCCGGCACGCGGCCGCGCGGCAAAACCGAACAGGAGGACCGCAAGAACGCCGACTCTCTTTTGCAAGACGAAAAGGAACGCGCAGAGCACCTGATGCTGGTTGACCTCGGCCGCAACGAACTCGGACGCGTCTCCCTGCCCGGCACGGTGCAGGTCACCGACCTCATGATCGTCGAGCGCTACTCGCACGTCATGCATCTTGTCTCGAACATCACCTCCGACATCGAGCCGAAGTACGACGCGTTCGACCTTTTCAAGTCTTCCTTTCCCGCCGGCACGCTCAGCGGCGCGCCCAAAATCCGCGCCATGGAGATCATTGCGGAACTCGAGGACGAGCCGCGCGGGCCTTACGGTGGGGCGGTCGGGTACTTTTCTTTCGACGGCAACATGGACTTCTGCATCTGTATCCGCACGGCGATTGTGGAGCATGGGCGCCTCACCATCCGCGCAGGTGCGGGGATTGTCGCCGACTCCGACCCGGACTGCGAGTATCTCGAAACCGTCAACAAAGCGGGCGCCATGGCCCGTTCCCTTGAACTGCTCAAGCTCGTGCAAGAAAAAGAAGCCACGCTCAAACGTTTGTAGTCCAACGGCAGGGACGCCTCCCCCTAGGCGTCTGCGGCGCGTTGGGGAAACGCGCCTGACCGTAAAAGCCAAGACACACCTGGGAGGTCCGCCATGATTTTAATGATCGACAACTACGATTCCTTCACCTAC
The DNA here is from genome assembly GCA_964643945.1 of uncultured Lentisphaeraceae bacterium. Taxonomy (GTDB): domain Bacteria; phylum Verrucomicrobiota; class Kiritimatiellia; order RFP12; family UBA1067; genus JAHFSX01. The sequence continues at coordinate 8,613 of CAZXVN010000202.1, forward strand.
AACCTCGTCCAGTACCTGCGCGAAATGACTCCCGAGGTGGTTGTCTACCGCAACGACGTCCTCACCGTGGAACACATCGCGGCCCTGGCTCCTGCCGCCATCGTGATCTCCCCCGGGCCGGGACGTCCCGAAAACGCGGGCATCTCCTGCCAGGCGATCCGCACCTTCGCGGGCAAGATTCCGCTGCTCGGAGTCTGCCTCGGACACCAGGCCATGGGACTCACCTTCGGCGGCACGATCACCTATGCAAAACAGCTCATGCACGGCAAGACTTCGGAAATCACCTGCGACGGCAAGGGCCTTTTCAAAGGCCTCGGCGACCGGCCCTTCAAAGCCATGCGCTACCACTCGCTCGTGATCGACCGCGCCACGCTCCCTGAGTGCCTCACCATCACCGCCGAGTCGGATGACGGCGAGATCATGGGCATCCGCCACACGGAGTTCCTGACAGAAGGCATCCAGTTTCACCCGGAATCGATCATGACGCCAGTCGGCAAGCGGATCCTCCGCAACTTTCTCAAACTTGCCAACCTTTGACGGGTTTGTTTTTCAACCTCCTCCTGACCATGAACACTTCTGACCTGCTCAAAAAACTCATCGCCCGCCAAGACCTCACCGAGTCTGAGGCCTTCGAGGCCGTCACCGCGATCCTCGCGGGCCAGCTGACGGAAGGACAGATCGGCGCGTTTCTCGCCACGCTCTCGTCCAAAGGCGAGACCATCGACGAGATCGCCGCAGGCGCGCGGGCTATGCGCGCCGCAGCCACCCGTGTGCAATCGCTCAGCGCCAACACGCTCGACACCGTCGGCACCGGCGGCGACGGCGGCATGACCTTCAACGTCTCCACCACCGTGGCCTTCGTTGCGGCCGGCGCCGGTGCGATTGTTGCCAAGCATGGCAACCGTGCCAGCTCGGGCAAAAGCGGTAGCGCAGACTGCCTCGAACAGCTGGGGCTCAACCTCGCCGCCGAACCCGAGATCATGGAGCAGGCGCTCAACGAGATTGGCATCACCTTCCTGTTCGCGCCCTCCTTCCACAAGGCCATGCGCTTCGCAGGGCCGGTGCGCAAACAGCTCGGCGTGCGCACCCTTTTCAATTTGCTCGGGCCGCTCTCCAACCCCGCCAGCGCCCCCTGCCAGCTCATCGGCGTCTTCGCGCCTGAGCTGACTGAAACCTTCGCCGAGGTGCTGAAAAAACTCGGCTCGCGCCGCGTGCTGGTCGTTCACGGACATGACGGCATGGACGAGATCACGCTCACCACGACGACGCGGTGCTCGGAACTCAAAGACGGCAAGATCAAAACTTACGACATCGACCCCGCCGTCTTCTTCGAAAACCCCTGCAGCGCGGTTGACCTCGAGGGCGGAACACCGGCCGACAACGCGCTGATCATGCGCGCGCTTCTCACGGGAGGGCTGCATGGCCCCAAGCGCGACATCGTGTTGATCAATGCCGCGGCCTCTCTGCTCGCCGCGAATCAGGTGGCCGATCTTGCGGAGGGCATCCGCAAAGCCGCTGAGTCCATTGACTCGGGCGCCGCCTACGACAAACTCGAACGCCTGATCGCCTTCTCAAAACAACCGTAAGGACACGGCAGGCCGTGCCCCTGCAAATCGCCATGAGCTTTCTCGATCAAATCCTCGAAGCGAAGCGTGCGGAAATCATCCATGCACAAGCGCAGACCTCGCAAGCCCATCTCGAAAGGCGAGCCGCCGCACGCCGCGATTATCGCGGGTTCGCCGCCGCACTCGATTGTCCCGGCGTGCGCATCATCGCGGAGATCAAGCGCGCTTCGCCCTCGCTCGGCGACATCCGCATGGGCCTCGATCCGGCCGCCACCGCGCAGGCGTATGCGAACGGAGGCGCGGCCGCGCTCTCGGTTCTCACCGAGCCTGCCTATTTCAAAGGCTCTCCCGCTGATTTGCAGCAGGCGCGGAACGCGGTCATGCTTCCCGTGCTGCGCAAAGATTTCATCATCGACCCCTATCAGGTTTATGAGACGGCCGCCCTGGGCGCGGACGCGATGCTGCTCATTGTGCGTATCCTCGACGACGAACGCTTGCGCACGCTTTATGATTTAGCCAGGAACCTCGGACTCGATGTGCTGACTGAGGTCTTCGACGAGCAGGATGCCCTGCGTGCCCATGCGCTGGGCGCGACATTGGTCGGCATCAACAACCGCGACCTCGCCCACTTCAAGACCGACGTCACGCACGCCGCGCGTCTAGCAGCCCGCCTCCGCCCTGAAACCGCCGTGGTCGCCCTCAGCGGCCTTCAGACCCTCGACGACATCCGTCAGACCCTTGCCAACGGCATCCGGCGTTTCCTTGTCGGCGAGGCGCTCGTGCGTCAATCCGATCCCTCCGCCACTCTGCGCGAGTGGCTTTCTCTTCCCGTTCCCGTGTCCTAATTTCCCGTTTCGAGTTTCATGGTATGTTCCTCCCCAACCTCAAAATTTGCGGCATCACCACGTACGCGACCGCGCGCTTTTGCGCGGAAGCCGGCGCGGGCGCGCTGGGCGCGGTCTTTTTCAAAAAGAGCCCGCGTTACGTAACGCCACAGCAAGCCCGCGTGCTGTTCGAGGGGCTTTCCAGCGACGTGGCGCGCGTGGGGGTGTTCGTCGATATGCCCTCCGGCGAGCTGATCGCGGCTGCGCGGGAAGCCCTGCTCGACACGGTGCAGTTGCACGGCAACGAACCGTTGGCCGATATCACCGCCGCGCAGCAGGCGGGCTTGCATGTCGTCAAAGTGCTGAAGGTCACCCGGCAGGCGCTGTTAGAAGCGGCACGTCGCTTGCCAGCAACGATCGGAATTATGGTAGAATGCGGCCAAGGAACGCTCCCCGGCGGCAATGGCGCAGGGTGGGACTGGGCCGAGGCCGCGTCTCTGGCCGCGTTGCGTCCGTTCGCATTGGCAGGTGGGCTAACACCCCGCAACCTCGTCGAGGCCGCCCGCCTTTCCCGCGCCGTTGCCTGGGACATCAGCTCCGGCGTCGAGATTGCGCCGGGCCGGAAGGACCACGCCGCCATTCTTGCTCTGACAGGAGAAGCACAGAAAATTGCAACAACACAAACCGCGTCCTTTTGGAAGCCCGCACAGACACGACATGCCGGGCCCCTGCCCACACACACTTATGAAAACACAACCCCTCCAAGGCCAATACCCTGACAAAAACGGCCACTTCGGTTTTTATGGCGGGCGCTTTGTCGGCGAGACGCTTATATCCGCGCTGATCGAGCTCGAAAACGCGTGGAACGAAGCGAAGAACGACCCCGCCTTCACGGGCGAGTTCCGCGCCATGCTCGCCAACTACGCGGGCCGCCCCACACCCCTCGATTTCGCCGAGCGCCTTTCAAACCACATCGGCGGCGCACGCATCTACCTCAAACGCGAAGACTGCGCCCACACCGGCGCGCACAAGATCAACAACGTCGTCGGCCAAGGCCTTCTCGCCCGCCGCATGGGCAAGCGCAGCGTGATCGCCGAGACCGGCGCGGGCCAGCATGGCGTGGCCACCGCCACGATCGCCGCCCGCTTCGGCATGTCGTGCAAAGTCTTCATGGGCGCGGAGGACGTGCGCCGCCAGGCGCCCAACGTGCTACGCATGAAGCTCCTCGGCGCGGAGGTCATCCCCGTCACCTCCGGCACCAGCACGCTCAAGGACGCCATGAACGAGGCGCTGCGCTACTGGGTCGCCGAGGTCGAGAACACCTTCTACATCATCGGCACGGTCTCGGGCCCCCACCCCTATCCCGTCATGGTGCGCGACCTCCAGCGCGTCATCGGCGACGAAGCTCGACGGCAGATGCTGGAGCAGGTCGGACGCCTGCCCGACCTGCTGGTCGCCTGCGTGGGCGGCGGCAGCAACGCGATGGGGCTCTTCTATCCCTTCCTCGACGACCCGTGCGCCATGCTCGGCGCAGAAGCCGCTGGCGAAGGGCTCGACACGCCGCATCACGCGGCATCGATCACCGGCGGTTCGCCCGGCGCGCTACACGGCGCCATGACCTATCTCCTGCAGAACGACGAAGGTCAGATCCAAGAGGCCTGGTCGATCTCAGCCGGCTTGGACTATCCCGGCGTCGGCCCGGAACACGCCTTGCTACACGACCTCGGACGTGTTCGCTACGAGGGCATCACCGACCGCGAGGCGGTCGAAGCCTTCAAACTGCTCTGCAAATTCGAGGGCATCATTCCCGCGCTGGAAAGCTCCCACGCGCTGGCCGCCGCCATCAAAGAGGCGGCCAAGCGGCCGAAAGGGCAAGCGATCCTCGTCTGCATCTCCGGCCGCGGCGACAAGGACCTTGACCACATAACCGCGTATATGAAGACTCACGGGCTCCTCACCGTTCCTGCATGATTGTTCTTGCCTGAACCGACCGCAGCACGTATCATTTAAAGTATTTCGCACGTAGTGGAGTTCGCCATGCCATTAACTAAACTGACCTTGAGTGTAGATCCGCTGATTGTCGCTCAGGCTCGCCGCCTGTCGGTCGATCAGAAAACCAGCATCTCCGCATTGTTCTCGAGATTCATTTCCACAATGGTTGCCCCCGCACCGCTGCACCGCGCCCATTCACCCGTCACACGCCGCGCGCTGCGCTTGGCTGCGGGAACGAAAGCCCCTCCGAAAGACTGGGATTACAGAACCGAACTGGCCGACCGTCTCTCGGATGACCTGGACGCCAAAAAATGAAACTCTTTCTCGACAC
>CAZXVN010000203.1:0-3599 GCA_964643945.1 uncultured Lentisphaeraceae bacterium
CAGCTGGATGCTATTTCGGACGACGACTTTGCCCGCGAGGTGAGTGGCATCGACGTCTATGCGCGGGTTTCGCCATCTCACAAGCTGCGGGTTATAAGTGCGCTTCAAAAAGGCGGCGAGGTCGTGGCTATGACCGGCGACGGCGTCAACGATGCGCCCGCACTCAAGAAGGCGGACATCGGTATCGCCATGGGCATTACCGGAACAGATGTGACCAAAGAGGCGGCGGCGATGACGCTCACAGACGATAATTTTGCGTCCATCGTGGCGGCCGTCGAGGAAGGGCGCGGCATTTTCAGCAACATCAAGAAGTACCTGATGTACCTGCTGTCCTCGAACATCGGCGAGATGCTGATCATGGCCGGCGCCACCGTGCTGGGCCTGCCGATGCCGTTGAGCGCCGTCCAGATCCTCTACATCAACCTGGCCACAGACGGCCTGCCGGCACTGGCACTGGCGGTGGATCCGCCGGAACGCGACCTGATGCGGCGCCCGCCGCGGAACCCGCGTGCGGGCATCTTCAGCCGTCCCGTCGTGTTCTTGATGGTGGTAGGCGGGGTTTGGTCGGCTATCGCGAACCTGGGTCTTTTCACCTGGGCCCGCGCCCAGCAGTTCCCGATGGACGAGTGCATGACGCTGGTTTTTGTATCACTGTGCCTGGTGGAGTTCTTCAAGGCCTTCAGTTTCAGGTCCGACCGTCACACCATTCTCCGCCGCCCGTTCGCGAACCGCTGGCTGAACCTGGCGATCATGTGGGAACTGCTGCTGCTGGCGGGGGTCATATATCTGCCGTTCATGCACAAGGCGTTCGGCACGTTTTCGCTGCCTCTGTCGGTCTGGCCCGTGCTGCTGGGCGTGGCCGTCACGATCATCCCGGTGCTTGAAGCCGCGAAGTGGGCGATCCGACGCGGATGGATCCGCGCGGCGCATTGAGTCGACCGTTTCTGAACATAGAGGAAGTTCCGCATGAAGAGGTTTCTGCTCGCGACCTGTCTCATTCTTGGGTGCCTGGCTGTTTTCGGTGCACAGGGCCAAGGAGCGTCGCTTTTTGAAGAAACCACGACCTCGGTGCCGGAATCACCGCTCGACAGCATCGTCTTCCGTGCGTTGTCCAAAAAGAATATCCGCCCCGTTTTCTGTTCCGACTCCGTGTTTGTGCGCCGCGCGTATCTCGATGTCATCGGCACGCTTCCCACAGCGGAGGAGGCGCGTGCGTTCATCCGTGATCCGTCGCTCAAGAAACGCCAGACGCTGATCAACCGCCTGCTTGAGCGCGAGGAGTTCGCCGACTACTGGGCCATGAAGTGGAGCGACCTCCTGCGCGTCAAGGCCGAGTTTCCCGTCAACCTCTGGCCCAACGCGGCGCAAGCCTATCACCACTGGATCCGGACCTCTCTCCGCGATAACAAGCCCTACGACCTCTTCGTCCGTGAACTGCTCACCTCCAGCGGCAGCAATTTCCGCGTCGGCCCTGTCAACTTCTACCGCGCCATGCAGAACCGGACCCCGGAGGGCATCGCCACGACGGTGGCGCTGACCTTCCTGGGGACGCGTGCCGAAAACTGGCCAACCAACCAGCTCGCCGGCATGGCGGTCTTTTTTTCGCAGGTCAGCTACAAAGCCACCCGCGAATGGAAAGAGGAGATCGTTTTCTGGAACCCCGACAAAGACACCCTCGCGCCCGCCAGCGGCGCGGCGCCGGACGCCACGAACACGGTGGCGCAAGCCTTGGCCCCGCCGCCGCCCACCCGCTCAGGCCCGCTCGTCGGCCTCCTGCCGGACAAGACCAAAATCAAGCTGCCGCCGGACTGCGACCCGCGCGAGCGCTTTGCCGATTGGCTGGTCTCGGCCAAGAACCCCTGGTTCACCATCAACATCGTCAACCGCATCTGGTCCTGGCTCATCGGACGGGGGATCATCCACGAACCGGACGATATCCGTCTGGACAACCCGCCCAGCAACCCGGCCCTGCTGGCCTATTTACAGAAGGCCTTTATCAAGAGCGGCTTCGATATGAAAGCCCTCTACCGCCTGATTCTCACTTCGCGCACCTACCAGCTCTCCTCCCTCTTCCCGGCGGATAAGATGGCCCAGGCTGAACCGCTCTTCGCCTTCTACCCGCTGCGCCGCCTCGACGCCGAAGTGCTCATCGACGCCCTCAACAAAATCACCGGCACCACCGACCTCTACATCAGCGCCATTCCCGAGCCCTTCACCTTTATCCCCGACAACAAGCCCGCCATCGCCCTGCCTGACGGCTCCATCACCAGCCCCTTCCTCGAACTGTTCGGGCGCCCCGCGCGCGCCACCGGCATGGAGAATGAGCGCGTGAACCGCCCGGTCCCTGCGCAGCGCATGCACCTGCTGAATTCCAGCCACATCCAGCTTAAACTGGAGGACGGCCCCGCGCTGAAAAGCCTCCTCGACCCCGCCCGCAAACCGCAGGAGATGGCCGAAGACCTTTACCTGACGATCCTGTCGCGCTTCCCGACCCCGGAGGAGGTGGCAAAGGTCGAAGCGTACGTCCAATCCGGAGTTGCCAAAGGCCGCGAGGCCGGAATCGACCTGGCCTGGGCCCTGATCAACAGCGATGAGTTTTTGTACCGGCATTAGGAGAATGAGAAAAGTGGAGTGATGGAGTGTTGGAGTGATGGAGTGTTGGTGTAAAGGGAAGAGGGGAGAAATACTATGAACGAGACGACTACCACCCGGCCGCCGCACGCGGCACGCGGCACGCTCCTGACCCGCCGCGAGGCTCTGCGCCGCGGCCTCTTCGGCACGGCGGGCGTGTTGCTCGCCGACCGGATCGTCACGGCGGTCCGGGCCGCGGAGCAGCCCGCCCCGGCCCTCGCCCCGGCCAAAGCCAAGTCCGTGATCCAGATCTTCCTCTGGGGCGGCATGTCGCACTCCGACACCTGGGACCCCAAGCCCGACGCCGGCTACGACTACACCGGCCAGCTCAAAGACACAATCCCCACCAGCGTCAGCGGCATCCAGCTCGGCAGCCTCTTCCCCTTGCTGGCTAAGCAGGCCCACACGTTCTCGCTCGTCCGCAGCATGACCCACCACAACAACGGCCATGAAACCGCCGCCTACCTCATGCAGACCGGCCATATTCCCGGCGAGCGTCTGGCGTATCCCTGTATCGGCGCGGTCTTCGCGCTGCTCAAAGGCGCTAACGCCGGCTATAAAGGCCTGATCCCGCCTTACGTCGTGCTCACCCAGCCTCAGGGACGCTTCTCCGAATCGGGCTTCCTCGGCTCGCGCTATAAGCCCTTCGCCACGGGCGGCGACCCCAACGCGTACCGCTTCGAGGTCGAAGGCGTGGTCGCCCGCGGCATCACCGACCAGCGCCAGAACGCCCGGCGCAAATTCCTCCACACGATGAACACGCTGGGCAATACCCTTCCCGACAATCCCGAGCTGAAGATCGCCCAGGACGCCGAGCAGCAGGCCTACACCCTCATCCTCGGCGCAGGCAAGGACGTCTTTGACCTCTCCAAGGAGGATGCGAAACTGCGCGACCGCTATGGCCGCCACACCTTTGGCCAGGACTGCCTCGCCGCCCGCCGTCTGGTCGAGGCTGGCGTGCCTTACGT
>CAZXVN010000204.1:0-3644 GCA_964643945.1 uncultured Lentisphaeraceae bacterium
TCCTTGCGGCGGTAAGCCTCGACATCCATGTCGGACTGCTTTGAGATCACGTATGGCGTCAAGAAAACGAGCATCTCAGAGCGGTCTTCCGATTTCCGCATGGAGCCGAACAGATACTTGCCGATGTACGGGATGTCCTTGAGCAACGGAATGCCAGCCGAGTTGTCGCTCGTGTCGGTCTTGACCAGACCACCCATGATCACCGTCTCGCCAGTGCCCACCGACACATCGGCACTCACCTTGCGCGTAATGATCGTTGGCCACTCCTGCCCGTTAATCGTTTGCGAGCCCAAAACATCCTCGAAAGTCACGTCCACCGTCAAAATAACGTTGCCGTTGGGGCTGATGCGCGGGGTGACCTTCAACGTCAGGCCGACATCACGCTGCTCGATGTCGGGCTCATACGCACCGCCGCCGCCAATTCCGCCTACGCCAGAGTAACCACCCATGTAGCGCATGCCTTTGTACATATACCGCAACTTGGTCGCCTCAAGAGTCGCCTCTTTGTTGTCGTCCGTCAGCAACACCGGCGAGGAGATCACCTTCGCGCCGTCATCGGTCTTGCTCGCATAGATGACCGCGTCCAGCCTGAGATTCTTCAATGTGGCAAAGTACTGCAGTCCAGCAGCGGCCTGCGCGGACGCATTCGTTGCCAAGCTTAACAACGGATTACTTAAATCGGTGGGCACTTTTTTTCCAGCCCCGCCACTCAGCTTATATCGGTAGTTCTCGTTATTAAAATCCACCCGCTTAACCCAGTCGATGCCGGTCTCGGTGCTCTTGTTGAGGGTCACCTCCAGCGCCACCGTCTCGATCAGCACCTGCGCCAACTGGATGTCCATGCCTTTGATGATCTCTCTGATGGCCGCCAGGTCGCTGACGCTTCCCATCATCACGAGCGCGTTGGTGCGCTTGTCCGCGAGGATCTTGATGTTGTCTTTGCTGAGTTGCCCCAGCTTGCTTTTGCCCTGCTCACCAACGGCCGCTTCTGCGCTGCGGGTGGCACGCGCAGCCAATGTCTCTGCGAGGGTCGCACTTTTGGCCGGATACTCGGGCGTCCCAGGTGTCGCTGTGCCCTTGGTTGCATTCGCTGGCACCTTCTCGTCCTTCTTGACCGTCGCGTTGCCGATCAGGTCGTTCAGCATGGTGGAAACTTCCTCGGCGTCAGCGAACTCCAACCGCTGCACCTCGACCTTCACGTCCGGCGCGGTCTCGATGTCCAACACCGTGATGATGCGGTCGAAGAACGCCATGTTCTCGGTGCGGGTGATGATGATCAGCTGATTCGAGCGCTCGTCCGAAATGATCTGCACCTTGCCGCGGATCATGCCGCGGTCCGCATCGTTCACCAGCGTCTCAAGGATCTCGTTAGGCGTCACCGCCGTCGATGGAGTGCCCACGCGCGACAGTCCGGGAAGCGTCGGCCGAGAGCTGCTCGAGGTGAAGCTGCGGGTCATGCCCGGAGAGCCCGCCACATTCGCTTTGATCTCTTCTTTCGCTTGCGTCTGCTTCTGCGACTCAGCCACCAGTTCCTCAAGCCGCTTCTTGATGTCATCCGCCTTGGCGAAACGGACGGTGCGCACGTTGACCTCTTCCGTAGCCACCAGCGGCTGGTCGATGAACTTCACGATCTCCATCATACGGTTGACGTTTTCTTGCGTGTCCGTCACCAGAAGGCTGTTGGTGCGCTCAAACGTCTGAATCAGCCCGTCCGGCTTTTTGAACCCCTCCAGCGCTTTCTGCACCTCGGCAATCGTAATGGACTTGAGCTGGATCATCTGGCTGACGACCTTGCTCTTCTCCGGGTGTCCGCCATCAGGACTGTCCATGAGGATCTTGATGCCTTCGGTACGCACGGTTTTGCGCGCAAACACCTTGATGAACTTCTCGCCGAACGGTTCCAACACGATCCCGTACATGCTGAGTACGACCTCTATGGCCTCAATATACTCTTCTTTGGTGAGTTGAACTTCCGGCTGACTTTTCAGCGTGATGTTGGCCTTAGGCGCGTCAGGGGCCACCAATAACGTCTTGCCGGTCTCCTGCGCATAGGCCTGCAAAATGATGTCGGCGGGCGCGTTGTCAAATTTGAGCGCGGGCGTCGTGGTCTTCGCTTTGGACTCTCCGCTGGCCAGCGGATCCGCCGACAAGACGGCTGCGGAGGACGCCGCCCCGGCCAAAGGCGGAACCATCGACCCGCTTTTGACGGGTGCGGGCGTCACGGTCCGCCGCACCGTAGTCGCCGACGGCGGCGGTGTGGCCGCGGCGGTGGGCGCAGGCGTGGCCTTTACAGGAGCCGTAGACCTGGGAACAGCCGTGACAGGAGGAACGGACGCAATCGGGCGCGAAGTCGCGACGGCCGGCGCCGGCGGTGGAATTTGCGGTGCTTGATTCTGCGCCAACGCCACGCTGAGCGTCAGCACAGCAGACGCTCCCAGTGAAAAAAGATAATTTCGCATGTTCTTCATACTCGTTCCTTAAAAAACACTCAACTCTTTCGCATTTATCCGTTCGTCCCCGTCTGCGGAGCAACAGGCGCTGGCAAAGAACCCTCACCCGGCCGTGTTTCGGCCGGCGGTGTCGTCCGTTCCCGGGTCTCCCCTTCGTCTGCCGCCGGCTCAACGGCGATCACAGAGTCCGCTGGTTCCGTCTCGGACGCGGGTGCCGCAGAGGCATTCAGCACAGAAGGCGTGTCCGCCGCTGCTGGACGCATCTCCACATCGCCGCGCATGTAGGCGCAATAGAGCGTAAAGGAACCCTTCAAATACCCCGGCTTGTTCGACGGTTTGATGAACAACTGCCGCACGTCCAGCATGGCTCCTTCTTTGTTCAGGTCATAGAGGAACTGCACCAGCGACTCGAGTGTGCCCTCCCAATCCTTGCAGTCGATGGGCAATTCGTAGACGTCGCCGACCTCAGCCTCCTTGTTCGTCTGCCGGCGCGTGATCGTGAACCCGTTCCGCGTGGCAGCGGAATCCATGATGTTCAACCAGTACGTGTCCACATCCTTGTCGTACGGAAAGATCGGCATCAGATCATTCATCTGCGCATACTTCGCCGTCCACTCATCCTTCGCGGCGATCAGCGCGTTCTCGTCCTGGAGTTTCTTCTGTGCTACAGCGTAGACTTTCTGCCCTGCCTTCCAGTTCGAAAGTTGCTTTTTGAAACACAGGGCCGCCAACGCATACAACACGACCACGGCGGTGATCATAAGCATGTTTCTTTCTCTAAAGGATACCGCACTCATTTCCGCGTGACCCCCTTGAACTTGGCGTCCACTTCAAACTTGTGCTTTCCCCTGCTCGCCGAAGGTCCGGTGAGAGAGACCGACTCAAACAGCGGATCCTCAGTCACCGCGTTCTTGAAATCGTAAACCAACGTGGGCAAATCCGCCTCGCCTGAGATTTTCACGCCATCGTCGCGCTTGAAGTTGAACCCGATCAGGGTGATGCCCGCCGGCGGCAGGCGCGACGACGCCATCCGCAACATTTCAAGCGGCGAATACGTGCGGTCCGTATAGGAGAGGATCAGGTTCACCCGGTCACGCGTGTCGGAAACCCGCTTAAACGCTTTGGCGTGCGCCTTTGATTCGCCACGCACATGTGCGGTCATCTGTCTGTAAACCACCGGCCCGGCGAACAGCA
>CAZXVN010000205.1:0-6699 GCA_964643945.1 uncultured Lentisphaeraceae bacterium
TGGAACATGCACAGCTTGGCGCGGTGGGTCTATGACGTGCCGTATGTCGGACGGTTTCGCGTGTTCGAAATGCCGCTGCTGGGGTTTGCCGGGTCCGGGCCTTTCGGCTGGGAATGCGCGGCTGTGGCCATGGCCTTCGGCCTCTGGCACCCGCAGGCGCAGCACAGCGCAGCGGAAACGCCAGAGGGTGACAGGTGAGGCGGAGCCGCCGGACCCGCCGAACGCCAGGAGGTTGGACAGAGAAAAATGAATGTTGCAGAAAAAAACAACAGGTCAGAGTGTGTTCATCTCTTGCATGGCTCTAAGGTCGGAACGTTAGTGGCATGCAGCCTGATGTTCACAGCGCTGCTTTTGCTGATATGGCTGATGAATGGCAGTTCAACCCATGCGTCATTTCAAAATCTGTTTAGCGGACGAGCCTTTTCGCTTTACTTCGCAAATCCTACTGTACCTATAAAAGCTTGGTATCAGTTGACCTCCGCATTCCTCGCTGTAGCGGGTTTACTCACGGCTCTCGCCAGATGGGTACTACAAAAGATCAGCCGTTCAGATTGTTGGTGTTTCGTTATTCCGACTGTGGTCATGTGGTTGTACCTGCTCTTGATTTGGACCATGCCAGTTTACTGGCTAGTTCACTATGTCGCTGATATGGGTCCCACTCTTAGGCGTATCAACGGTCTTGTTTATGGATTGATTGGTTATGTTGTCATTTTCGGATTCATGCTGTGGTCTGTATGGCCATGGATTCAGAAAAAGTCCAATAAGCCGCCGAACGGTACGGCTCGCAAACTCGCCTGCCGCCAGGATGACAATTCCGAAGTGCCAGACACAAAAAGGAGCGCACAACCATGTGGATCAAACTCATCTCCCCGGCCGTGACGCGGCGCCCGATGGATTCGGACTGGAAGACGCACATGGCGCCGCCGCTGGCCTTGCTGGTGCTGGGCACGCTGACGCCCCGCCGCCATCGCGTGACGGTGGTGGACGAGAACGTGCAGCCGTTGGATTGTCAGGATGCGCCGGACCTGGTGGGCATCACGGTCAAGGCCGACACCTTTCTGAGGGCGGCGCGCATCGCAGCCGACTACCGCCGGCGCGGCATTCCCGTGGTCATGGGAGGCATTCACCCGACGGCCTGCCCGGAGGAGAGCCTGCCGCACTGCGACGCCGTGGTGATTGGCGAAGCCGAATACCTGTGGCCGGAGCTGCTGCGGCAAGTCGAGGACGGCTGTCTGCGGCGGTGTTACCGCAACACGCGGCCGGTCGACCCGGCCGATACCCCTGTGCCGCGGTGGGAGCTTCTCGATGCCCGGCGCTACCTTTTTACCAACACGCTGACGGCCGGGCGCGGCTGCCCGTGGCGCTGCTCCTTCTGCTATAACAGTTCGCCCAACATTGACGCGCGGTACCGCATGAAGCCGGTGAGCCATATTCTGCGTGAAATCGAGAGCCTGGGCACGCGGCATGTGATGTTCATTGATGACAACTTCATTGGAGATCCCGGCCAAGCACGGAAGCTGCTGGCGGCCCTGCAGCCGCTGAACCTGACGTGGCACGCCGCAGTTTCGGCGGACATTGGCCGGCACGAAGACCTGCTCGACGACATGGCGAGCAGCGGTTGCAAGAGCTTGTTCATCGGCTTTGAAACCGTGCGGCGCGAAGCCTTGAGGGGGTGTCGCAAGGCACAAAACCGGCCGGAGGAGTATGACGCCACCATCGCCCGGATTCACGCGCGCGGCATGCTGGTCAACGCCAGCATGGTGTTTGGCTTCGACGAGGACACGCAGGATGTCTTTCCCGACACGCTGGACTGGCTGTTGCGCAACCGCGTCGCCTCCATGACGGCGCACATCCTGACGCCGTATCCCGGAACCGTGCTGCACGCGCAGCTGGCAGCCGAAGGGCGCATTATTGACCACGACTACGAGCACTACAACACGGCACACGCCGTATTCCGCCCGGCGCGTATGTCGGCGTCGGACTTGGAACAGGGGCACCGTTGGATGTACCGCCGGTTCTACTCTTGGGAAGGGATCGTGCGGCGATGGCCAGCCGCGTCTGCCCAAGTGTGTGCCTACTTGGAATTCAATCTTCTGTATCGCAAATTTGGCCGGCCAGCCTCGGTGTTGGGACATCTGTTCGGCATGCGCAATCTGGCGCGTCTGGGGAAGCGGGTGGCCTACGGTGGCGAGCCCGCACACCCAGCAAGTCCGCCGCTACGGGATCAACAGAGACTGCAGGGCGGTCTCACAGCGCCCGCCCTGCAGGCAAACTCCGGCGGCCTTTGGAGAGAACCCAGCGTTTGCAACAATCTCATTGCCTGAAAACAGTTTCTCTCTTATGATTTCGCTCTTCTGTCATGTCACTGTGTGCCACACCTCTTGCCCCTGCCTGCGAAAAGGAACTCCAGCGCATGATCGCTCTGGTCCCTCAAGCGGACCTGTCGTTACTCGCCGCCACGGAACCCGCCTTCCAAACCGGCGGTTTCCGCGCGGGCAACGTCGCCGTTTTACGCGTTCGCCTCCAGCAGATCGTCTGCGGCGCACAGGAGGTCTCCGACACCTTGCGCCGAGCACTGGCCCGCCGTTCGCGTTCGCGCACGCTGACCGGCCTGCTTTCGCTCGACGCCATCGCCGAAACCCGCCATGCGCTGGCAGCGTTACTGGGCAGCCATGTGCTCTGGGTCGCCCTGCTGCTTGATGAGCGGCCAGAGGTGCGCGACAAAGCCGAAAGCTGGATGAAGACCGACCCGCCGCCCCTCGCCGCCGAACCCGCCGAGGCGCTCGACCGTTTGCGCGAGCTGTTCGCCGGCCTCACCGAATTGCTTGGAAGCTCCGCGCCGTCGGGCTCGCCGCTTACCCGCGAGGCCTGGCAGCAGCAGAAAGAGCAATTGGAAACCCGCCTGCATGACCTCCAAACAGAAAACCGCCGGCTCAAAGGCGTGGACGACCGCCTGTCGCACATGGCCGCGCAACAGAAGGCCTGCGAGAAAAAGCTCGCCGAATCCCTGCAGCAGGCCACGGCCGCCGAAAAAGCGCTGCGGCAAAAGATGCGTGAGCTGGAGGAGACCTCGGCCGAACTGACGCGCGAGACCTCTCACCGCGAAGATCGTCTCGTGGCCGCACTGGATCTTGCTTTGGCCAAGGAGTTCCACGGCTGGCTCGCCAGCGCCCGCGCGGTGGCGAGTGCGGCCGCCCATCCCGAACCGCAAAACGAGCTCCTCGCCCAAGCCGAAGCCGCCCTGAAAAAACAGGGCGAAATCGACCGGCACAGCGGCCACCGCGCTCTGCTCACCGAGCGGCTGGAGCGTCTCGAAACCGCCCTGAAGAAAGTTCAATCCGCGCTCCGCAACGCCTTGCGCCAAACGCCCGACCTTAAAGCCGTGGAGTCTGACCTGGCAACGGAAATCCGCACGCTCTCGCGTTTGCTTGAGCCCGAGGCCGCCGCCACACCCCTCGAAGAGGCCCTCGTTACACGCATCCACGCCGCCCGCGACAACGACCTGCCCCGACTGCGCGATCTGCCTGAACTGTTCGCTTCGTTGCACGTGCTCGACGACGCGGCCATCCTGCGCATCCGCCAAGCGTTCCAAAAACGTCTGGCCGCCGTTCAAGCGTTGGGCGTGCCGCCCGACCCGCGCATGGAGGAACGGCAGGACGCATCCACCCAGCTCGGCCGCGCCCTGGCAGGCCAAACCCCGGCCATCCTTTTCATCGACGGTCACAACGTCCTGTTCGGCCTTCCCGCGCGCTACATGCCTGCACGCGGCACGGCCTTGCCCGATGCCGACAAACGCAAGAAACTGGCCGACGACATCGTGCGCATCACGGCTCCCAACCCTGCCATACGCGCCTGGATCGTGTTCGACGGCCCCACCCGCAGCGATGCGCAGGCCTCGCCGAACGTACGCGTCATCTACTCGGGCGGCGAGGGCGAACACCGCGCCGACGGTGTGATTCTCGACAACCTCCGTTTTTTTAAATCGTCGTCGCCCGACACCCCCGTGTTCCTCGCCAGCAATGACAACGACCTCTGCACCGCCGCGCGACGCCTCGGCGCGCTCGACATCGCGGTGCTCGACCTCGGCGCCTTCCTGTAACCGGATGCTCAAAAACACCATGACTACGTTTCACATCACCGACCTGCCGCAAAACCAAGTGAAGACCGAAGCGTTTCTCGACGGGGCTGTCCAGATTGTCTCTCACTCCGGGCTGCACATCACCGAAGCGCTGCTGATCGAACGTCTGAAGCATCTTCCCGGCGTGCCCGCTTCGCTTCTGACCGCAGGAAACCGCACCGGAGCCGCCGCCATGGTGGCCACCGCGCTTTTCCCCGACTGCGCGGTCACCTGCCACGCCTTTGACCTCCATCACGCGCGCGCCATTCTCCGCAACCTCGCGGCCAACCGTTTCGCGTTCGACTTCACACACGATCCGTTCGTCAGCACGGCGGGAACCCAGGTGTCGAATGCGGCCGAGGCTCAAAGCCCGCGTTTCAGCGTCGCCTGTACGACGGCGCTTCCGGCCCGCATCTACGACACCGCGCTTTTCATGGCCACGCCTGGCACCATGACCGGCGAACTCATTCTCGACCAGCTGGAGGACATTCACCAAAACCTCGCGATCGGCGGCACCTGCGTCATCGCCTGCGAGGCGGACAGCGGCCCGCTCTTGAAACAGGTCAAGGCGCTCTTCGGCAACTGCTCCATCCATTTCGCAAAAAAAGGCGTCACCTGCGTGACGGCCCGCAAAAAGGAACCCCTCAGGCAGGCGCGCCGTTTCAGCGCGGCCTTTCCGGCCTCGTTGCCCGGCGGCGAAACCTACACGCTCGTTTCCCTGCCCGGCGTCTTCTGCCACCGCCGCCCCGACGCGGGCGGGCTGGCCTTGGCCGAAGTCGCGGCGCGCGAGCTCACCCCCAACCAGCGCGTGCTGGATATGGGGTGCGGCTGCGGCATCGTCGGAATCCTGCTGGCTAAGAGCCAGCCGAACACGCGCGTGACGTTTATCGATTCCCACGCCCGCGCCCTGGCTGCCACGCACCGCAACCTGACCGCAGCGGGCCTTGAAAAGGCCGAGCTCATCCTGTCCGACGCCGGCATCGAGAAAACCGGCTTCACCCTCTTTGCGGGCAACCCGCCCTACTACTCCGATTTCCGTATCGCTGAGCTGTTCTTGCAAACCGCGCACGCGACGCTCAGGCCCGGCGGCCTCTGCCTGGTCGTCGCGAAAGCCGCCCGGGCTCTGGAAGAGCTCCAGCTTGCACGCTTCGGCAACGCCGAAATCCTGCCGCGCCGCGGATACGGCGTGGTCAAAAGTCTGCGTTAACCGCTCGTGGCCAGCCACCGGCAAGCCTGGCGCATCCCGCCGGGGTTATCACGGCTGACGGCCAAAAACGCTCAGCCGATTCTGCAGAGGAATACAGAGCTTGCCGTCGGTCACCGACACCGTAACCGGAGGACTCGGCAACCGCGTATGGGACAGCACCGCCTTTTCCCGCCCGGCCCGGAAGATCCAAAAGTCGCCCTGTTCCGTGCCGACATACACCTTGCCGTCAGCCACTCGCGCGTTGGCGTAGTTCACCGGCCCATCGAGATTGTGCGACCACAGCTTCGCCCCTGTCGCCGCATCGAACGCGTGCAACTCGCCCGCACTGTCGGGCAGGTAAATCACGCCCGCCCAGAGCGCAACCGTCGACAACGTGCGGTTGAGCGCCTCCGTACGCCAAACCACCGCACCCGTCGCCGCGTCGAAACAGCTCAGGCACCCGTTGCCCAGCCCGTGCAACGGACTCTGTCCGATGGCCACATAGACGCGTCCGCCCTCGAAGACCGGTGTCGCGATGGGCTCGCTCGGCCCGTCCGGCAGCCGATGACCCCACGACGAGTAGGCCAGCGGCTGACCGTCTTTTAGCCGGAAATGGGGGGGATTACAATCCGCCGCCCATATTTTCCGCAACGTTTGCACACGCCCGTCCGCTGCAGCCACCGGAACGTCAAAGGCATAGAGCCACCCGTCTCCGCCCCCCATCAAAATTATTTTTTTGCCGCCGGCCTCGCCCAAACACGGCGATGACCAGCCCCCGTGAAGCAGACGCCGCCCGGTCCGCTCGTCATCTTGGGCCACCAGCCGTCCCGTCTTCGCGTCGAGCACAGCCAGCATGGGCGCATCAGGCCGGGGACACACCGTGTGCCCGCCGTCCACTCCGTTCGAAGTTCCCACAAACAGCAACCCGTCGACAAGCAACAACGTGCTGGCGCAAGTGTCGTGCGGTGCCGCGTCGATCTCCTTCAGAACATCGAACCGCCAGAGGATGTCGCCGTCCGACGCCTCCAGCACCGCGTTGGACCCCGTCACGCCCATATACGCCAGCTCGTCCATAAACGGGCCGCCATTGCCGTTGGCCTGCCCCTCGCGATCAAAACAGAGCACGTCTCCGCGGTTGCCGGCCACATACACACGGTCACCTGCCACCAGCGGACCCGAACAGACCCCGCACTTCCATTGGTCAAAGTGGTACGGCGGCTGAACGCCCGCCATGTAACGCGGGATCGGCAGTTGCCACACCGTCTGGCGTGTGGCCAGATCCACACAGAGCACCGCGCCGCCTCCGCTCGGCCGATACCCCGCGCGGCTCACCGACGTATCGTTGATCCCGAGATAGATGCGTCCGCCGCTGATCGTGGGGATCGAATACTGATGC
>CAZXVN010000206.1:0-6541 GCA_964643945.1 uncultured Lentisphaeraceae bacterium
GGCTTCGTCGTCGCTGCTGTACGCTGCCTATTCGATCAACTGTGTGATCGAGACAGAGAAGGTTCTATTTTTTTTTTTTTCAAGCAGAAGACGGCATACGAGATCATAGCCGGTGACTGGAGTTCAGACGTGTGCTCTTCCGATCTACTACGGCTTCATCATTGAACGTGCCTGGGTCGTCCCCGTCCCCGGCCTGGTCTGCGGGCTCAACATCCTCTGCCGCGCCATCGGCGAGCCGGGAGATGCGGTCGCCACCACGATCCCCGTCTACCCGCCCTTTCTCGAAGCGCCCGCCCTCTCCGGACGCACGCTCGTCACCGCCCCCATGACCCGCGATGCCCAGGGCCGTCCGGCCTTCGACCTCGCCGCGCTCGACGCCGCGCTAACCCCCGCGACGCGCCTCTTTATCCTCTGCAACCCGCACAACCCGCTCGGCCGCGCCTGGACGCCCGCCGAAATCCGCGCCCTGTTGGCCTTCTGCCGTTCCCGCCATCTGACCGTCTGCTCGGATGAGATCCACGGCGGCCTCGTGCTCGACCCGCCCCACGCCTACACACCCGCCGCCTGCGCCGCGCCCGAGTTCGCCGACACGCTCGTCACCTTGCTTGCGCCCAGCAAGACCTACAACCTGCCCGGCCTCTCCTGTGCGTTCGCGATCATCCAGAACCCCGGCATGAGGCAGCGGTTCCGCAGCGCCATGGCCGGCATTGTGCCGAACGTGAACCTCTTCGGCTGGGCCGCCGCCGAAGCCGCCTATCGCCAGGCGGAGCCCTGGCGACTGGGACTGCTCGACTATCTGCGCGCCAATCGCGAGACCGTGGCAGCCGCCGCCCGCACATGGGATGTGGCGATGCCGACTGTCGAAGCCACCTACCTCGCCTGGTTCGACTTCCGGCCTTGGCTCGGCCACATGCACGGCCTCACCCCCGCACAGTTTTTCCTTT
The DNA here is from genome assembly GCA_964643945.1 of uncultured Lentisphaeraceae bacterium. Classification (GTDB taxonomy): domain Bacteria; phylum Verrucomicrobiota; class Kiritimatiellia; order RFP12; family UBA1067; genus JAHFSX01. The sequence continues at coordinate 945 of CAZXVN010000206.1, forward strand.
CTCACGGTGTCGGCCTTTCGGACGGCGCGCCCTTCGGCGCGCCCGGCTTCGCCCGCCTCAACTTCGCCACACACCGCACAACCCTTGCCGCCGCCCTCGACCGCATGTCCCGCTCCGGCCTCTGGCCCCACACTCCATGAACCGCTTCCTCAAATATGCGTCTGGCACGTCCGGGGCAGCTCTTTTTCTGGCGCTCGCCTCGACCAACTGGTATGTCCACGAGCCGCGTTATTGGCAACAGGCCCGCGCCCAGAAACTGCCCGCGCCGCTCGCGCGCTGGATACCCCTCGTCGGCAACATGACCGCCGACACGACCGACGCGTTGGGCCTGACCGGCCATGATGTATCCGCGCCGCTCGCGGCGGCTCTTCCCACCAACCGGCTGGTCTGCGCCGGCCTGCCCCGGCGGCTGCCCGACAGTCCTGCGCCGGACGACATTCTGGTGCTGAACAAGACCGGCTTTGTCATCGGCTACTCGCCGTCGTTGCGCCATCCTGTCTGGGTCGCCTACAAGACGTATCCCGTCCGACACAGCACCCTGCCAGCGCGCGCGGCCCGTTTCCAACCTGATCCTGTGGCGCCCAAATCCCCTCAAAGCAAGGAGTACGCCAACAGCGGTTATAACCGCGGACACATGGCGCCCAACCTCGCCATCGCCACCCGCTACGGCAAAGTGTCACAGGCGCAAACCTTCCTCACCTCCAACATCTGCCCGCAGCGGCCCAGCCTCAACCAGGGCACCTGGTATGATGTCGAGTTCCGCATCGCCGAACTCTGGCCCGACTGTTGCGGCGAGGTCTGGGTCATCACCGGCGCACTTTCCCCTCGTGACGGGAAACGCACGGCCACAGGCGTGGACATCCCCGCCGCCTTTTACCAGATCGTCGTGTCGCAACAGAAAGGGACGCTCCGCGCCTTCGCCGTTTACATGCCGCAGAACCTCCGCCGCCGCACGCCCCCGCGCACCACCCTGGTCTCCATCGACGAACTCGAGGCGCTCGCCGGCTTCGACTTTCTCGCCGACCTCCCCGACGACTGCGAACAAAAACTTGAAGCCGCCACGCCCTCGCGCCTCTGGCCCGCCGGCCTGCGCGGGACTTTTAAACTGCTTCGCGAACTCTACCGTTCGTACAACTAACCTTCTTAGCGGGAATCATCATGAACTTCGTCTCATGCACGCACGCCAAGCACGCCGCCGCGATCCTCGCGATTTTCAACGACGCGATCCTCCACTCGACGGCGCTTTACGAAGAACAGCCGCGCCCGCCGGAAAGCATGATCGACTGGTTCCGCACGAAAGAGGCTGGCGGCTTCCCCGTGATCGGCGCGGAGGACGCGTCCGGCCGACTCGCGGGGTTCGCCACCTACGGAACCTTCCGGGCCTATGCGGGCTACAGGCATACGGCCGAGCACTCAGTCTATGTTCAGAAGGAGTTTCAGGGCCAAGGTCTCGGACACGCGCTCATGACGCGGCTGATCGAAACCGCCACGCTCCGGCACATCCATACACTGGTCGGCGTGATTGACGCGGGTAATCCCGCCAGCATCGCCCTGCATGAGAAGCTCGGCTTCACCCAGGCAGGCACACTCAAAGAGGCCGGCACGAAATTCGGCCGCTGGCTCGACGTCCGCTTCTATCAACTCATCCTCGACACGCCTATACGAAAATGAAGCGTTCCTTTTCGGCGGCGCGGGCTGGGTGGCGCTTTCCACGTATGGCCGATGGCCCGGTCGCGCGGGCCTGCCGCAGGTCATCGGCGCGGTTCAGGCCTCGCTGCGCCTGCTTCTCATCGTCCTCTCACGCGAAACAGGCCTGTTTTCTTGTGGAAAAAGCGCGTGATCAGATAACCACCTGTGGCCAAACTGGCAATCCATTGCCACATGGTCTCCACATGCCACCCGTGTCCCAAATACAATTCGGTCAACTGTTCAAACGCAAAAAGTGACATGACAAGACCGTAGGCGCTTTGATATTCGCGCCGCACGAGTGTGCGCAACGAGAACGGAATGGACGGCTTTTGCCAGTGAGCCCACTTGGGAAAGAACGCAGGTGTGCGGGAAGCCCATGACAGATACGTCTCTCCGAACTTCTGGCGCAAAAACACCTCCTCGGCAAAAATGATACGCTCATAGTACAGCATGAAAACGAGCAGATAGATAAGCGGTACCCACCAGACACGAAGAAAAAGGGCAACGGCCAGACACATCCAGAAGTTGCCCAGATACAGGGGATTCCGCACAACCGAATACATCCCCGTTGTGTTGAGCACTTCAGCGACTTGTCTCTTCGTATTCCGGCCCGAGGTTCCCTGCGGCGCGTACCCAGCGACAAGTCCGCGGACAAGCAAACCGCTCAGGCCAATCAGCAAGCAGAAGCACTCCCATAGTTCGTCAAGCAACTCGCTGCCAAACGGATAACTGAAGTACCCGAACGAGGCGAACATCAGAGCCATCATAATCAGCGGGAGGTAGCTCCGCCAGCGGAAAAGCCACTTGCCACTTACCTCAAGTTCTTCGATCAATGCCATGTTGTCGACTCCATAACCCGTCGTGTCGTTGCACCACCCTACTTCTGTAACTCTTTCTGAAGTTTCTCCAGAAACGATTCCACTTTCTCCGCCGCACGCTCACTTACCGCGCTCTTGATCAGCCCACCGATGGCACTCTTCAAAACGCCGGTGTCGAGGCGCGGCTGAGTGACAGTACCGGTTACAGGAATCTTGATCGTCATGCCTTTGAGCAGCTTGCCGCCCGAGCCGCCGGTCAGACGGTCCGTCAACGGCACCTCAACCAGATACTTGATCGTGCCGTCGAACGCCACCGAACCGCTGAAGCTCACCGGCTGTTTGTCGATCACCATCTTGACGGGATCCACATGGATGCGACCCTCTTTCACCACGACATGGATCGGCAGCTGATCGACCGCGTAACTGTAGTCTTTGACCTTCAACATCGACAACAACTCCTGCAAGGACGGGCCGAGCTCCAGCCTGAGATTCTTGAACAGCACATCCATGTCTGCGGTCACGCCCTTGTCCGGCGTGACACCCGTCGCGATACGGCAGCTCCTCAGATCCAGCGAGACCGACCCACCCAACACCTTACTCCCTTGAAACAGCGGATTCACATTCACCATCAGCGTGTCCACCATTTCCTGAGAGATCCCCACGTTTTCAAGCAGCCGCGTCTGCGCCGGGAACCGGAACACCGGCGACACGCCCGCCGCGTCGACCTCGGGAACCAGCCGCAATTTACCGCTGTTCAACACCGGCTCGTACGATAGTTTCAGGACGCCTTCCGACAGCTTGACCGACATGTCAGACGGACCCGCGTCCAACCCCAACCCCTTGAGCGAGCCCAGAAAAGCCGCGCCCGCAAACTGGCCCTCGGTCAACACCGTGGCAGCCCCGCCTGCCAGCGGCGCGTTGAAACTGAACGCGCGCAGCTCACGTCCCGTCATCTTGAACTCGTCAATGCCCTCCGCATTCAGCAGGTGCGTCACCGCACCGAAATCCAACGCCGCCTTGCCTTTCGCCGCGACCATACACCGTGTCGCCAGTTCGGTCACCTCGGCCTGCGTCTGCAAATCAAGCAACCCCGCCGCGAGGTCAAACTTTGAAATCTTCACAGCCTGACCATCCGCCGCGAACAGGGCGTCCACCTCCATGCGGACCGACTTCTCCGCAAACACCGTCGCGCCGTCGCGCTCCAGTGATCCTCCGCCTTTCACCGTCGCCTCAATCTGCAAGCCTTCCTTCGGGCCGTTTTGTGTCAGCGCCGCCTCCAGCCGGATGTCCGGCACGCGCCACGCGCCGCCATCGGCCGCGCCCGCCACAACCTGCAGCCCGGCCGCGTTCATGCGGGCCTTCACCGCGCCACTTGCCGCCTCCGCCGTCGCGTTCGCGACCACACGCCCCTGCCACGCATTCATGCGCCGCTGCACCGATACGGGCAGAAATCCGCCCAGCAGTTTGCGCACGCTGCCCAGATCCATGTCGCTCGTCAGCGTGAACCCGCGCACCACCAGCGGCCGCGCTTCGCCCGCTGGCACCCAGCGCTTCCAGCCGCCCGACACCTTGCCGTTTTCGAGCGTGCACGCATAAGTCGCATCCTGAACCTCCTTCTCCGGCCTGCCGTCCTTGAGCGGCACAAACCCGCTGAACGTCGCTGTTCCCTGCGGCACCACCATGCGCTGGCCTGGCTTGAACTCCGCCGCCACATCCGCCATCTTCAGCGACGCGTCGAGCGCCACACGCCCGTTGTCCCGCTTCGTGGACGCCTCCACAGAAACCGTGCCCACCATGGGCGGAGAGTCCTTCAGCATCCGCTTGAAGTCACGCGAAAAGAGCGTCAGGTCCAACTTGCCCTTGACCGCCGCCGCATCAAACCGTCCGCTGCCAGACACGTCCGCAAAGGAAGACCTGAGATGAAACGTCTCAACCTCGGGCCACTGCCCATACGGGAACTTCGCCTTGAACACCCCCGACGGCGCAGGCTTAAGCACGAGCGGCTCGCCATCCATTGTCATGGCAAGATCCGTCGTCGTCACATTCGCGTCCACGCGCATCGCCTCCTCGCTGCCCTCCAGCGTGAACGCCGCGTGAAGCCCGCCCTTCTGCATCTTGAAGCTCTTGGACAACCCCAAGGCCGAGGCGAAATCGCGCGCCAGCGCCGCCAGGTCCGCATCCGCCTTGGCGGTGAGCGCACCCGTCATCACGCCCGCTTTCTTGCCCGCCTGCAGCGTGCCGCTCGCCTCAGCCTTCACCCACGGCGCACTCAACTCGAACTGGGCAACCTTGACGACCTTCTTGTCGTACGCGACATCGACCATCAGCGCCAAGTCGCCCGCCGGCGAACGCGGCTGCCGCGCGGCCGCCACCGAAAGCTTGTTGACCAGAACACCGCCCTTGACCGTGAACTGATCGACGCCCTTGATGACCGCCGTGAGCGCGCCCTCGGCCATGCCGCTCTCAATCCACGGCTCGCCCGTTGCATGCTGGATCAGCGGCCTGAACGCGGCCAGGTCCACCCCCACGAGCTTGAGCGTCAGCTTCTCGGGCGGCTGCTCCGATCCCGTGCCGCTGGCGAGATCCTGAAGGCTCTGCACGCGCCCCTCAAGCACCACCGTGCCTTCTCCCACCCGCATCTGCGTCTGCACCGCCATCGGTTTCTTGGACGACTCGATGGTGACCGTTGCCGCCACCTGTTGCGCCACAAACGGCTCCGGCGCGTTACCGGTCACACTCACGCGCCCGTTCTCGACGTTCAACACCACCGCCATGTCCGTGACCGGCAAGAAGCCCCTTCCGCCCTTGCGCTCTTTCTCCCCTTTTGGGGGCTGCCGCGGCTTGGCCGGAGGCGCCAGCGCAAACGCGATCTCCGGCTTCTTGAGCGTCACGCGGCCGAGGTCGAGCGCGCCCACCGGCAGCAGGCGCAACAGGCCGCGGTCGAACGCCACCTGCTCCACGCTGACAGCCGCACCACGCGCCGTATCCGTATACGTGACCTTCTCCAGCCGCGGCGCGCTCAGCCACCCGAGCGACCACTTTTCGAACGAAGATCGGAAGAGCACACGTCTGAACTCCAGTCACCGGCTA
>CAZXVN010000207.1:0-2919 GCA_964643945.1 uncultured Lentisphaeraceae bacterium
AGCCGCGCATCGACAAGGAGACCCTTCGCGCGCATGCGGAGGGGCTGATTGGCCTTGCGTCCTGCATCAAGGGCGAGGTTAACAGCCATCTTTTAGAGTGTCATCTCGATGAGGCGGAGAAGGTCGCGCGCGAACACATGGAGATCTTCGGCCCCGGCAACTTCTACCTCGAGATGCAGGATCACGGTCTGCCCGAGCAGAAGATCGTGAATACAGCCATACGCGAGCTGGGTCAGCGGACGGGCCTCAAAGCCGTCATCACCAATGACGTCCACTACCTCCACCAGAGCCATGCCGCCGCGCACGAAGTGATGCTCTGCATCCAGACGCAAACCGTGATGAGCGACCCCAAACGTATGCGTTATGCGTCCAACGAATTCTATTTCAAATCGCGCGAGGAGTTGGAGAAACGCTTTCCCGCTGACACAGAGGCCTTCGACATGACTCAGGAGATCGCCGACCGTTGCAACGTGGAGCTGACATTTTCAGACGGCAAAGCCGCCAGCCTGCACTTCCCGTCGTATGACGTGCCTCAGGGCTTTGATGAACGCAGCTACCTCATCAGCTTAGGCAAGCAAGGCCTCCAGCGTCAGTACGCCATGAATTGTGACGCGCCTCAAAACGATGTTCAGAAGATGCTCGTCGAGCGTTTCAACACCGAGGTGAGCATCATCGAAAAGGCCGGCTTTATCAGCTACTTCCTCGTCGTCGCGGACTTCGTGAACTGGTCGCGCAACAACGGTGTTCCGGTGGGGCCTGGCCGCGGCTCGGGCGCGGCCTCACTGCTCGCTTACTCCCTCGGCATCACGCAGATCGATCCCATCCGCTTCGACCTGATTTTCGAGCGCTTTCTGAACCCCGAACGCGTTTCCCCGCCTGATTTCGACATCGACTTCTGCCAGAGTCGCCGCGAGCGCACCATCGAGTACGTGAAGCGCAAATACGGCAAGGAACGCGTCGCTCAGATCGTCACCTTCGGCCAACTCGGCGCGAAGACCGTCATCCGCGACATCGCCCGCGTGCTCGAAATCCCGCTGAGCCAGTCGAACGACTATTGCAAGATGATCCCCGAGGACCCGAAGATGACCCTCGCGAAGGCGCGGACTGACAATCCTCAGTTTGCCGCCGCCTGCAACGTCGATCCCGACCTGCGCCGCATCATGCAATATGCCGAGGTGCTGGAAGGGCTCTACCGCAATGCCGGCGTGCATGCGGCCGGCGTGGTGATTGGCGACAAGCCGCTCATCGACCTCGTGCCGCTGACCCGCGACAAGGACGGCTCGCCCGTCACACAGTACGCCAAGGAGCCGATTGAAGCGTGCGGTCTGCTCAAGATGGATTTCCTCGGCCTGAAGACCCTCACTGTGCTGCAAGAAGCGGTCGAGCTGGTCAAACTGGTTCACGGCCAAACGGTGGAACTCGAGAAGCTTCCGCTGGACGACACCCAGACCTTCGAGCTGTTCCAGCGCGCGGACACCGTCGGCGTGTTCCAGCTCGAATCCGGCGGCATGCGCCGCATCCTCTCCGACCTCATGCCCACCTGCATCGAGGAAATCATCGCCATTCTGGCGCTCTACCGTCCCGGCCCCATGGACATGATCCCCTCCTTCGTGAAACGCAAGAAGGGCCAGGAAAAGATCGTTTACGACCACCCCCTGCTCGCGCCGATCCTGAAAGAAACCTACGGCATCATGGTTTATCAGGAGCAGGTTCAGCGTGCGGCCCAGGCGCTGGCGGGCTACTCGCTCGGAAAGGCTGACATGCTGCGCCGCGCCATGGGCAGGAAGAAGCCCGAGGAGATGGCCATGGAGCGCGCGGGATTCATCGAGGGCTGCCAGAAGACGAACGCCATTCCCGCGGAGCAGGCGGGCAAGATCTTCGACAATATCGAGAAGTTCGCGGGCTACGGGTTCAACAAGGCCCACGCCGCGGCCTACGGCGTGGTCACCTACCAGACGGCCTACATGAAGGCGCACTACCCCGCCGAGTTCATGTGCGCCCAGATCTCTTCGGAAATCGGCAACTTCGACAAGCTCCCCGGTTTCGTGGGCGAGGCCGAAGAGATGGGGCTCAGGGTTCTGCCGCCCGACGTGAACCGCAGCATCGGCCGCTTCATCCCCGAAGAGGGCAACATCCGCTACGGCCTTGCGGGAATCAAGAGCGTGGGCGAAGGCGCGGCCGAAGCCATCGTGAAGGAACGCAACGAGCGCGGCCCCTTCACCCGCTTCACCAACTTCTGCGAACGCGTGGACCCCGCTGCCGTGAATAAACGCGTGCTCGAAGCGCTCATCAAGTGCGGCGCCATGGACGTCTTCGGGATGCACCGCGCCCGCCTTTTCAAAAACATCGATTTTGCTCTCTCGCGCGCCACCGAAAAACTGCGCGAGAAGGCCAGCGGCCAGAGCAACCTCTTCGACATGCTTGATGCCGCCGACTCCGGCTCGGCCAACCCCGACCACTTGCCTGACACTCCCCCGTGGACCGAGAAAGAATGCCTCACTGCGGAACGCGATTTGCTCGGCCTCTACATGACCGGCCACCCGCTCACCCGCTACCGCCGTATTATCAAGGATCTCCAGACGTTCTCGCTCGCCAAGCTCGCCGACACGCCCGACAACAAGGACATCCGCGTGGCAGGACTGGCGGCCTCCGTCACGCGCCGCATCAGCAAGCAAAGCAGGGAACCGTGGGCGGTTCTTGTGCTCGACGACGGCGAAGCCAGCATTGAAGTCCTCGTCTTCTCAGAGGCGTTCAGAAAATTCGAGGGCGCGTGCATCCCAGACCAGCCCGTGCTCATCTGCGGCACCCTGTCCAAGCGCGACGAACAGCCCAAGATCATCGCCCGCGAAGTCTATCCGCTCATGGACGCCCCGCGCCACTTCGGCGAGAAGGTCAGATCGGAAGAGCACACGTCTGAAC
>CAZXVN010000208.1:0-3493 GCA_964643945.1 uncultured Lentisphaeraceae bacterium
CCACGCCGCCGGCAGGCACCCTTAAAAAGCGGAGCGGGTACGGGTTCAAGCGGACTTAGATTTTTGAGGCGTACGCGCCGTCCGCCACCGGCGGCAAAAAGCTCGTCCGCGTGACCCGTACCCCGGAGCGAACTTCACCGCTGCGGCGCTTTTTTCAAGGAAACAACATGAACCAAATCACTATCACGCTTGAACCGGAAGTCCTGTCCGACAAATCGGGTGCCCTCAACCTGGTGCTGACACAGGACACCAACCGCATCGTCATCCCCGTCACCGGCCACGACCATGCAACACTCGCGGCGGACACAATCGAAGAAGGCCTCTTTTCATTCACGCTGGCCGACGTGGTCAACACCCTGAAAGAAGAACAGCCGTGAAACAAACCGCCGGCACCCCGCGCGACAAGTCACTGCTCCGCTACATCCGGGCCGTGGGCAAATACAAAACCCGCTTCCTCATTCAGCGGTCAACATACAAACTGCCTTGACCGGCGTTGACGGTAGGTGCCAAAAGCCTTATGCTGTGGCCGTTTTACGGTCGGGAAGGGAAAACCGGTCAGATATGTGGGCGCGGGTGCGCCTGCACGGAGAACAGAGGAGGGGCGGATGTTGTGCGAACGTCATCCGCACAGCCTGCCGGATCCCGCTCCCATCAAGGAGGATCATGAAGTCACACCCCTGGATCCGCCTGTCGTTGGCGGCAAGCGTCACCGCCCTGCTGGTTTCCCATGCACAGGCATGGACCCAGGACCTGCTGCAGGACCCAAACCCAATCCTTGCTTTGTTCCGTCCGGTGGAAGGCTGGCGTGGAGTGGCGGAGGTGGCCGCCGTACCCGACAAGACCGAAATCACGGCCACCGGGGCCGGCGGAATTCTCAGCAACCGATTTGGCAAGGGTGCCAAGGTTCCCTATCTGCTCACCAGGCAGGAGTATGGTGACGTGAGGATCGAACTGGAATTCATGATTCCGAAGCACTCGAATGCGGGAGTTTATGTGATGGGGCGCTACGAGGTGCAGATCTACGACAGCTTTGGCAAGCCACGGGTTTATTTTGACGATCTCGGAGGGATCTATCAGCGTTTTGACCCTTCCCTGCCGAAAGAAAAGCAGGGTTCTGAGGGCATGGCTCCCAAGTCCAACGCGGCCAAGGCCCCCGGTGAATGGCAGACGCTCGACATCACCTTCCGTGCGCCTATGTTCGACGCGGATGGGAAAAAACTCAGCGACGCCACCTTCGAGAAGGTTCTCGTGAACGGCATTCTGGTGCAGGAAAACGCCACGACCACCGGTCCAACGCGGTCATCCCCTCTGGAAGGCGAGGCGGAGAAAGGCCCGATTGCGATTCAGGGCGACCACGGGCCGATTGCTATCCGCGGGTTCCGCGTCACTTCGTTGGACAAGGTCGATCAAGCCCGATTCGCCGAGCTCGACGCCTACTGGGCGAAGGTCTCCCGCTCGGTGAACGAGGGGGATTTCAAGGCCTACGTCTCGACCTGCCACGACAAGGGCGTGATCGTCAGCGGCAGCAAACAGACCACCCAACTGCTGGCGAAGATCCTGCCACGATGGGAAAAGGATTTCATCGCCGCGCGTGACGGCACGAGAAGCGCTAAAGTGGAGTTCCGGTTTTCAAGGCGCATTGGGGACGCCACCACCGCGCATGAATCCGGGATTTTCTGCTACACTTCGCAGCTGCCAGGCAAACCCGCCATCAAGGATTACATCCATCTTGAGGCGCTGCTGGTCAAGGAGCCGGACGGCTGGAAGATCCTGATGGAAAACCAGAAGGGGCTTGCCTCGGAAGCCGAGTGGGCTGCACTGAAGGAGTCTGTGTCCCGAAAAAGGTAATGCACCGCAGGTTGCATAACAACAAAGGATGACCGGCGTTGACGGTGTGAGCCAAAAGCCGTATGCTGGGGCCGTTTTGAAAAACCGACCTGGCGGACAGTTGCGGATGCGCCTGCCCGGAGAAACAAGGAGAGCCGGATGAGCACGGCGACACCCAGACCGTCTCCGCTCTCCTGGACGCCCTGCTGCCTGAACCGCGCGTCCGCTCTTTCGATTAACGGCGGTGCGGGCTTTTCAGATAGCGGGCGTCTTGTCGACGGTGCCTGCCGGCTTTAGGATATCCCGCCCCCTCCAGGAGCACGCACCTTATGCGTCCTGTCCGCCCGGAGGTGTCCTTTTTGATGAGTGCGCCGTGAGACGTGATCAGCGGGCAAGGTCGAACCGGTCGTTGTTCATGACCTTGCTCCAGGCCGCAACGAAGTCGTTGACAAACTTCTGCTGTGCGTCGGCGCTGGCATACACTTCCGCGATGGCGCGAAGTTGCGAGTTGGAGCCGAAGATGAGGTCGACCCGTGTTCCGGTCCACCGGACTTTGCCGGTTGCTCGATCACGCCCTTCGAACACGGCCCCGTCTTTCGAGACCGGCTTCCAGGCCGTCCTCATGTCGAGCAGGTTCACGAAGAAGTCGTTCGAGAGCGTCCCTGGTCGGTCGGTAAAGACCCCATATGGGGTGCCGCCGACATTTGCGCCCAGCACGCGCATGCCGCCGACAAGCACCGTCATCTCCGGCGCCGTCAGCGTCAGCAGTTGCGCTCGGTCAACCAGCAGTTCCTCGGCGGATACGGAGTATTTGGTTTTCTGGAAGTTGCGGAATCCATCCGCCTTCGGTTCAAGCACGGCGAAGGATGCGACATCCGTCTGCTCCTGCGATGCATCCGTGCGTCCGGGCGAGAAGGGAACCTGAGCGGCGTGCCCGGCACTCTTGGCCGCCTGCTCGACGCTGGCGCATCCGCCCAAGACAATCAGGTCGGCGAGCGAGACTTTCTTGTTGCCGGACTGCGCTTGGTTGAATTCCTTTTGAATGCCCTCAAGTGCTTTCATCACCTTGGCGAGTTGGGGCGGCTGGTTCACTTCCCAATCCTTCTGCGGAGCCAGGCGTATGCGCGCACCGTTGGCGCCGCCGCGTTTGTCAGAGCCGCGGAAGGTCGCCGCCGATGCCCAGGCCGTTGAAACCAGTTCCGGGATCGAGAGCCCTGAAGCAAGGATTTTTCCTTTGAGGGCCGCGATGTCCTGCGCGTTGATCAACGCGTAGTCCGCGGCGGGCACAGGATCCTGCCAGATCAGCTCCTTTGCCGGAGCCTCCGGGCCGAGATAGCGTGAGCGGGGGCCCATGTCGCGGTGAGTGAGCTTGAACCACGCCCGGGCGAAGGCGTCCGCAAACTCATCGGGGTTCGCGAGGTAACGCCGCGATATCGGCCCATAGACCGGGTCGAACCGAAGGGCCAGATCCGCCGTGGTCATCATTGGCGGGTGCTTCTTCGCCGGGTCGTGCGCGTCAACCACCATATCCTCTGCGGCCACGTTCTTAGCATGCCACTGGTGTGCGCCGGCCGGGCTCTTGACCAGTTCCCACTCGTATTTGAACAGGATGCGCAGGTAGCCCATGTCCCATCGCGTCGGATTGGACTTCCATGCTCCTTCAACG
>CAZXVN010000209.1:0-3352 GCA_964643945.1 uncultured Lentisphaeraceae bacterium
CCGGTCGATGTTCTTGTGGACGGCAACAAGGTGCAGACCGGCTTCTCCGGCATCACCGGTAACTGGTACACGAAGTCCGCCAAATGGGAACCGCAGGGCGTGCTGCGCATGGAGGCCGGCACGCACACGCTCACCCTGTCGAGGAACGGCCCCTTCCCGCACATCTGCGCCTTGCGGCTGGAATGGGCCGCGCCGTTTCCGGACGGGAAGACCGTCAGCCGACTCACGCCGGAGCAACGCGCCAAGGGGAAACGCCCAAAAGCGCCCGCCCAGTCGCTGCGGACGTTGAACCCTGATGCGGTGCGGCTCGCCTTTGACGATATGGAGCGCACTTTTCCGGGACGTTTTGATGGCGCGAAATACCGCAAGGCGCTCGACGCTGTCAAACGGCTCTCCGCAGACACGTCCCCGGCCGCCGTTGCGCAACTGGAGGCCGCGCGCGCCGAGCTGCGCGCGGCGCTGCTGTCGAACCCGCTGCTGGACGGCGCGAGAATACTGGTGGTCAAGCGCGACTTCCGCGGGAACGCCGCGCGCACCGTGGGCTCCGGCGAAAGCGCGGGCTTTGTCGGCGCCAACTATTTTTCACACGCCAGCATGGCAAACAGGACCGGCTGGCAGAACGAGGTGGCTCTGCTGACGGACATCCGGTCAGGCACGCCGGCCTTGACGACCGTCTACAAGCCGCCGGCGACGCGTCTCCTGCGCGACCTCCGGCTGGAGTTCGACGCCAAGAAAATGCTGTTCAGCAGCATCGACGCGAACGGGCGCTGGGCGATCTACGAGATCCCCTCCGAAGGCGGCGAGGCCGTGCAGGTCACGCCTCCGGACTACAAGGATCTGGATTTCTTCGACGCCTGCTATCTTCCCGACGGGCGCATCATCGTGGCTTCGACCGCGAACTACCAAGGCGTCCCTTGCCTCAGCGGCAACGAGAAGGTCTCCAGCCTCTACCTGCTCGACCGCAAGACGCGGAAGCTGCGGCAGTTGACGTTCGACCAGGACCACGACAACGACCCGGTGGTGCTGAACGACGGCCGCGTGCTGTACCAGCGCTGGGAATACAGCGACATTCCGCACTACTTCTCCCGCCGGCGCTTCGCGATGAACCCCGACGGCACGGGTCAGCTCGCGCTTTACGGCAGCGGCTCCTGGTTCCCGACGGCCTTCCGCTTCGCCCGGCCGGTGCCTGACCACCCCTCGCTCCTGGCCGGGATCATCGCCGGCCACCACGACTACAGCGAGTGCGGGCGCATGGCCCTGCTGGATCCCGGACTGGCGGGCTCGTATCCGTTCCGCTTCCGCCCCGCCTCGAAAGAATGGGGCGGCGCAGGCGCGCACATGGCCCTCACGCCCGACATTCTGCCGCCGGAAAAGTGCGGGTTCGTCCAGCTTGTCCCGGGCTACGGCAAGCCGGTGGCGGGCACGGTGTGCGACAACATCATCGCCGGGCACTATTTGAAGGAGCGGCCCGAGCTGATGACGCACCCGCATCCGCTGAGCCGGAACTACTACCTGGTCTCGATGAAGCCGCAGGCCGGCAACAGCCTCTGGGGCATTTATCTGGTCGACGTGTTCGACAACATGACGCTCCTCGCGGAAATGGAGGGCTCCGCGCTGTTCGAGCCGGTCCTGCTCAAACCGCGCAAGCGTCCGCCGGTCATCCCCGACCGGGTGGACCTGGCGAAGAAGACGGCGACGCTTCACATCGGCGACGTCTATGCGGGCGGCGGCCTGAAGGGCGTCCCGCGCGGCACCGTGAAAGGCCTGCGGATTTTCGCGTATCACTTCGGGCATTACAGGAAGGCGATGTTCGAGTTCGTCGGCACGCAGGGGCCGTGGGACGGCCGCCGCATCCTGGGCACGACGCCCGTGGAAGAAGACGGCTCGGCCGAATGCGTGATCCCCGCCAATACGCCGGTGTCGATCCAGCCCGTCGACGCGGAAGGCCGCGCCGTGCAGTTGATGCGGAGCTGGGTCGTGGGGATGCCGGGCGAGCGCGTCTCGTGCGGGGGGTGCCACGAGAAGCGCGCCGAGACGCTGCCCCAGCAGCGCACGCTCGCGAGCCGGCGGGGCGCGAAGCCCCTGCAGCCCTGGTACGGCACGCCGCGGCCGTTCGAATTCGAGTTCGAGGTTTATCCGGTCTTGCAGAAGTTCTGCGTCGGTTGTCATGCCGAACCCGCCAGGGTCGGGCCCAAGAGCAAGCCCTCGTTCGCCACGCCGGACAGCGCCTACGACACGCTGCACCCATATGTCCACCGTCCGGGGCCCGAGGCGGACATGGCGATGTTCAACCCCATGGAATATCACGCGTCGACCAGCCCGCTGATCCGTCTGCTGGCCAAGGGCCACCACGGGGTGGTCCTGCAGAATCTGCCGCAGGAGGCGCGCGAGCGCCTGTACTGCTGGATCGACCTGAACGCCCCGAAGCGCGGCACGTTTGATTTGCCGGCTGGGGACAAGCACATCGCCGCGCGGCGGTGCGAACTGAACGCGCTGTTTGCCGGCACCGCGGTCGACCCTGACGGCGAGCGCAGGGCTTTGGCCGAGGCTCGGGCGAAAGAGCCTGCCCCGGCCTTTTTGCCGCCGCCGAAAGAGCCGGAGGTCCAGCCCGACAACCTGCGGGCAGAAACGACGGCAGTGAGTGAGGGCGAGGTCAAGGTGCTCGACCTGGCAAAGGGCGTGAAGCTGCGGCTGCGGCGGATCCCCGGCGGCGTGTTCATCATGGGCAGTCCCGGCGGAGCGCCGGACGAGCGGCCCCGCGCGAAGGTGGAGATCAAGAAGCCGTACTGGATGGCGGAGACGGAAACCTCGAATGCGCAGTACGCGCTCTTCGATCCCGACCACGACACGCGCTATATCGACATGCACTATATGGACCGCGTGACGCCGGGCTACATCGCCAACCATCCCGACCAGCCCGTCGCCCGCGTGTCGTGGCAGGAGGCCATGGCCTATTGCGCGTGGCTGGGCCGTGCGACCGGCCTGAAGGCAAGCCTTCCCTCGGAGGCGCAATGGGAATGGGCGGCGCGCGCAGGCACGGAGACGCCCTTCTATTACGGCACCCTCGAGACCGACTTCGGCCGCTTCGCCAATCTGGCGGACGCCTCCCTGCGGTGGTTCCGGATGGACTACCCCGGCCCCGGCAATCTCCAGCCGCGCCTGCCTTATCCCGAGAACAACAACTTCCCCTTGCGTGACGAACGCTTCAAAGACAAGTATCATGTCGTGGACTATGTCGGCCAGAACGAGCCCAATGCGTTCGGGCTGCTGGACATGGTCGGGAACGTCAGCGAATGGACGCGCTCGGATTACGCGCCGTATCCCTATGCGGAGGGCGCGGCCAACAGCCTGG
>CAZXVN010000210.1:0-4437 GCA_964643945.1 uncultured Lentisphaeraceae bacterium
CGGGGCGTCGCACGTTGCGGGCATCGTCTTTTCTCGCTGTCACGTTGGGTGCGGTCTTCGCGTTGTTGGTCATCGTTTTTGCCTATCGGCTCAATTTCACGTTGGAGGTCTCGGTCGGCAAGGTTATGCTGGTCTCTGAACGGACGCGCAATGTGTTGGCCGAGACACAGGGGCTGATCAAGATTTCCTGCTCCATGGACCGGCGCCACCCGATGTTCCGCCCGGTGTCGAGGCTGTTGCGTGGGCTCCGTCAGGCAGCGCGCCGTGTGGCGGGTGCTGAGATCGTCATCGAGTATGTGGACCCGCGGTGGGATCTGGCACGGGCGGGGCAACTGGCCGCATGGGGCGTGCCGGAGAATGCGTTGCTGTTTGAACGGCAGCGACGGCGGATTGTGGTGACGCTGGACGAGATGTTGACCCGCCGATCCCTGTTGCGTGCGCAGGAGGAAAGGGGTTCGCGCGGCGATCAAGCTGAGTTGGGCGTGTTCCGTGGTGAAAGGGTGTGTGCGGCCGCGATCTCGCGCCTGACGTTACCGTACGAGCGGTCGGTGGTCTACTGGTTGCAGGGACACGGCGAGGTGCGATTCGATGATTATGATGACTTGCGCGGGTTCTCTGACATCGCCCGCGAATTAAAGCGTGACGGGTTTGAACTGAGGGAGTTGGCGTTGCCGGGATTGAGTCAGCTACCGGCGGACTGCCATGTCTTGGTGATCGCGGGTGCGCGGTATGCACTGGCTGCTGAGGAGCAGAATTTGCTTGAGGCTTTCCTGCAACATGGCGGGCGCTTGCTGTATCTGGTTGCCCCGCGCGTGACGACGGGCGTGGAGAAGGTTCTGGAAAAGTGGGGGATCCGGTTGACACCGTTTATCGCCGCGAGTTCCAAGACGCTTTCCGGGCAAGAGGTCGTGATCACGTCGTTCGCCGATCATGTCGTCACACGCAATCTGAACAACGCGGCGGTGGTGTTCGGGTACGCGACGTGTCTGGAGGCGGTGACGGATCCGATGGTGACGGTGGGCGCGGACCGGCCGAAGGTGACCCTCTTGGCACAGACCGACGCAGCAGGATGGGGTGAGTCTCAGCCGGATGTTTTTCCGCGTCATTTCGATAGCCAGAGTGAATTGCATGGGCCTGTGGCTGTGGCGGCGGTCTCTGAACGCGGCGGCAATGTGGCGAAGGATGTGGCGTTCAAGCCCACGCGTGTGTGTGTGATCGGCGAGGCGGATTTTGTGATGAACGGGGCTTTGGCCACGCGTGCGAACGCCAACCGTGACTTGTTCATGAACGCGGTCTCATGGTTGGCGGGTGTCGATACGGGCACGGCACCATCGCTGGGCGGTGACGCCACGTTGGTGACGGGCTTCGATCGACATCATTGGGTGTTTTTTATGATCAGTTCAGCGGTGGTTGTGCCGGGGTGCGTGTTCCTGCTGTTCAGTCTGGTGGCGCTTCGTATGCAGCGGTGAGCGGAGACTATGGGAAATCGTCGGATAATCATTTTTTTGCTGGGCGGTATCGCGGTGTGCGCACTGCTGCTGTGGGGTGTGCAACGGCGCGCGCGGTTTTTTTCTGTGCAAAGCAAAGTGAAGATGGTGTTGATCGAGCACACCTTGGAGGCCGTTGATTCAGTGACGATTGAGCGGGGTGACACGCGGATCGGGTTGCGCAGACAGGGGGGGCGATGGGATCTGGTTGCCCCTTTCCCCGCCCGGGTGGACCAGGGGGCCGTGGCGCGTCTGCTGGATGCGTTTGAGACGGTGCGCGTGACGGACGCGCTCAGTTTTCAAGAGTTGCGCCGACGCGAACTTTCGCTCAAGGAATTCGGCCTTTATCCTGCTCAGACTCAGGTGACCCTGAGCGAGCCGCAACAACGCGACGAGTTCCTTTTCGGCGCGTTTTCTCCGCTGGGGTCCGATGTCTATGTGCGCATGAACCAGACGGAACAGATTCTGGTTGTGCCCGCCAGCTTATACGCGGTGCTTCCCCATACGGCGGACGATGTCCGTTCCCGCAAACTGTCGCATGGGGACCGCGCGCTGTTGCGCACCATCGAACTGCGTGTGCCGGGACGCCCTTTCATCAAACTGTCGAAGGAGACCGGCACGTGGCGTCTGGTGCAACCCGCACCCGCGCCTGCTTCCGATGCCAAAGTGGGGCGGTTGCTGGATGCCTTGTATGCCGCGCGTGTCGAGCGGTTTGTGTGGCCAACAGTCTCGAATGTGATGGATGTTGCGGAGACGGAGTCGATGCTTAAAACGCGGATGAATCTGTACGGTTTTGACGCGGATACGGGCTTGCAGGTCCAGATGCAGGAGGCCGGCGCGGAGCCTCCCGTAAAAATCGTGTTCGGGCGTCCGCTGGACAGTGCCGCCGGCTTGACGTATGTCCTGTTGCAGGGTGGGGAGGCGATCGGCGTCGTCTCGAATGGGGTGAAGGAGGCGTTTCAGCCTTTGCCGTCCGACCTGCGCGACACCCGCTTGTTTTACGAGATGCCTAGCAGCGTGCGACGCCTTCAGGTGTATTTCGGGGACTTGTTGTTTGTGCTGTCACAGACCAATGCCCAGTGGCGTCTGGATGCGCCGGTTTCTGATGTGGCGGATCAGGCGGTGGTGAGCGCGATGGTGGAGCGGGTGTTGCGGTTGAACGCCGAGACGATGGATGACGGTTCCGCGAGCGAAGCACGGCGCGTGCGTGACGGGCAGAGTGCGCCGATCAGCCCTGTGGAACTGTTTTCGGATCAGGCGTCGTGGCGATTCGCGATTGCAACGGATGACGTGGATGGCGCGTTTTACCGGGTGACGTTCACGAATGCGCCGACCGTCTTCCGCGTGGCGAGCAGCAATATGCCGCCCGCGTTGGTCAGCATGATCGGGCTACTGGGCTTACGTGACAAGACGGTGTTGGCGTTGCAGCCCCAGAATTTGCGGCGCATCACCGTCAAGCGGGGCGAGGGTGTCGGCGAAACGGTGCAGCGCGAAAAAGACGGCGCCTTCTGGCGTTTGGGCGAGGGGATGTCGGGACAGGTGTCGAAAGAGCGGTTCAATGCGCTGCTCGCACGCCTGAAGTCTCTCAAAGCCGACCGGGTTGAAAAAATGGGCCTGACGCTCGATGAAATCGACACCTACGGCTTGCGTGTGCCGTGGTTGGAGGTGAGCGTGGATGTGGATGCGGAGGACGCCGTTCGCAAGACGCTGATGGTTGGCAAGGATGCGGGTTTCGGCAAACGGTATGCGATGGTGCGAGGGTTGGATGTGCTGTTCGTGTTGGGCGAAGAGGCGTTGGCCGACTTGTCAGCGCATTTGATTGATCCGTTGTGACGCGGGTTTTTTATCGGGCGTGTGCTGTCACGCCTCAAGTCATGCCGCGATTTTTGTGAACCGCTCGGGTGGTGGTGGCGTTTATAACGTCACTATGAAAGAAGCCGGGGCTTTTTTGATTGCCGTTGGGATGTGTGGCTGGGTGGGCGCGCGCGAGGTGACCAACTTGCCGCCCTTGATCGTGACGGCCACGCGTATCGCTGAGCCGGTCGACACGCTGGCGGCTTCGGTTGCGAAGCTGTCATCTGACGAGCTGTACGAGAATCAGACCCGGACATTGCCGGAAGCTTTGGATACGACGCCGGGCGTGATGGTGCAAAAAACCTCCTGCGGGCAAGGCTCGCCCTATATCCGCGGGTTCACGGGTTTCCGGACGCTGATGCTGGTGGACGGCATCCGGCTCAACTCGCCCGTGTTCCGCGAGGGGGCGAATCAATACTGGAACACCGTAGACAGCTACTCGCTCGATTCCTTGGAGCTGTTGAAAGGGCCGGGCTCGGCGTTGTACGGTTCTGACGCTGTGGGCGGCACCCTGCAGGCTTTCACGCGGCTGCCCGAGTATGCTCCTGAGGGAGAGGCGAGCGTATGGGGCGGGCGACTCGCGGCCCGGGTTTCGTCCGCGGAGCGTTCGATGACCGGGCGGGCTGAGGGCGAGTATGGCACCGACGAATGGGCGGGGCTTTTCGGTGTCACCTACCGGAGCTTCGGTGATCTTGAGGGCGGCAAGCATGTGGGGCGGCAACGCAAAACGGGCTATGACGAGACAGACGCTGATGCCAAGGTGCGGATCGCACTGAAAGGCGACCGCGAGCTGATCTTCGCGCATCAGCGGGTCGATCAGGACGATGTCTGGCGCACGCACCGCACACCCTACGGGATCTCGTGGCATGGCACCGCACTCGGGACCGAACCCGTACACACATTCGATCAGGACCGTACGCTGACCTATCTGCGCTACATGGACCGAGAACAGACCCTGCTTTATGACGAGTTGCAGACAACCCTCTACTTTCAGCGGCAAGAAGAGACCAAATATGTGACCAAGAAAGACCTGAGCCGGACGACAGACGGGTTCGATGTGCGGACGTGGGGCACAAGCGCTGAGATGTTGAAGGAA
>CAZXVN010000211.1:0-7572 GCA_964643945.1 uncultured Lentisphaeraceae bacterium
AGCCCGCCTTCAGGAAACAACGCCAGCCGGCGCTTGACCTCATCGGCAACCTGGGCCGGCGTGCCGAACGCAAGCGTGCTCTGGACACACACGCTGCCGCAGAAGGTCAGCCGACCGCCAAACCGGCGGCTCAACTCCGCAATGTCCATCTCCGGCACCGCCGGCTGCACAACGTCGTAAACATCAAGCCCCAGTTCGATCAGCCGCGGCAGGAAGGCGATGACGCAGCCGCACATGTGCATCATGGTCCGGGCGCCGTAGGCATGCACCATGTCGAAATACCGCTGGAACTTCGGCGCGAAATGTTTTTCAAATATCCCGTGGCTGATCACCTGCGCCTGCTGCGTGCCCAGGTCCTCGCCGATGTGCGTAAAGTCGATCAGCCCACCCGCCGCTTCCAGCGCCTGCCGGTGCATCTCGTAGTAGAAGCGGAAGCGCGCCTCCATGATTTCGAGATACACCGGGTCATCCATGATCAGGTCGATCAGCACCTGCTCGGTTCCCCGCGCCCGCGCGATGCTGTTGATGAAATCCATGTCCCCGGCCGTCCCGAAACAGATCGCCACGCCCTGATCGCGCAGCCTCTCGCACTGCGCCCTGACCGTCGAATAGTCAAACCAATCGGCAACGGGGAAATGCGAGCGGTCAAGATCCTCAAGACGTTCAATCCCGGCAAACGGCTTGTAGCTCGACTCCAGGTACTTCCCGCCCTCGAACTCAGCATAGGTGTAGCGCTCGCCCCAGTACCCCTCCACGCTGCCGTCGGGGAAGGTCCGCAGCTCCGGCCCGACATACACCGGGTCCACATAGCGGAAATCATCGCCGATCACCCTGAGCAGCTGCTCCATATTCTTCAACCCGAAATGATCCATGATCATCCGGTTGACTTCAGGCGTTCCTTCGTGCTTCACCGGGATCCGGTCGTAGCCGGTCCGGTTGAAGGCGGAGAGAACCCTCTGCCTCGACGTCATCGCTTGCTTTATCATCATGACCCCATCATACACAGCGCCAGCGACCAGGTCAAGCGGGGCGCGGTCCGCCCAGCGGTTGGGTGCCGCAAGCGTACTACCGCTTCGCCATCACCTCGCGCTCGTAGCGCTTGACCTCTTCCATCCAGGCCATGCCCACGGGCACGCCCTGCGCCGTGCAATAGTAATCCCAGACCGCGCCGCAAGGCAGCGTCTTGATCTCCTCCAGCAGCGCCAGGCGGGAGGAGTAGTCGCCCGCGACCTCCAGTTTGCGAAGCCGGGCGGTGGGCTCCAGCAGAGCCAGCATCAGCGCCTTGACCATCGCGCGGGTGCCGATCGTCCAGGCCGACACCCGGTTGATGCTGGCGTCGAAAAAGTCGAGGCCGACATGGACGCGCCCCAGGAAATCGCCGCGCACGAGCTCTTCCGCAATGGCTCGCAGGTCGTCGGTCAGGATCACCACGTGGTCGCTGTCCCAGCGGATGCCCCGGCTGACGTGCAGCAGCAGCTCGTCGATGTACATCAGCAGCGACGAGATCTTGTCGGCGATGGTCTCGGTCGGATGGAAGTGGCCGGCGTCCAGCGTCAGCAGCTTTTTGTTCGCTGCGGCATACCCCATGTAAAACTCGTGCGAGCCGACCACGTACGTCTCCGAGCCGAGCCCGAACAGCTTGCACTCGACCGCATCGAGGTTGAGCGCCGGGTCCATAGGCGCCGCGAAGATCTCGTCCAGCGACCGCTTGAGGATTTCGCGCGGCCCCTTGCGGTCCACGGTCACGTCCTTCATGCCGTCCGGGATCCAGACGTTGTGGACGCACGGGCTTCCCTGGCGGCGCCCCATGGCCTCGCCGATCTTGCGGCAGGCGATGCCGTGCTGGACCCAGAAGCGGCGGATACCCTCGTCGCGGTGCGACAAGGTAAAGCCGTCGGCCGACTTGGGGTGTGAATAGAAGGTCGAGTTGAAGTCCAAGGCGATGCCCAGCTCGGCCGCCCAGTCCATCCACCCTTTGAAGTGGGCCGGGGTCACGTCGGTGCGCTCCACGGACTTGCCGCCGTTCTCCAGGTAGATGGCGTGCAGGCTGAAGCGCTGCTTGCCCGGAATCAGGCTCATCGCCTTGGCGGCGTCGCTGCGCAGTTCGTCGGCTGTGCTCGCCCGTCCGGGGTAATTGCCCGCGGCCAAGATCCCGCCGGTCAGGCCGCCCGTCCGCTCGAAACCGTTGCCGTCGTCGCCCTGCCAGCACTGCATGGAAATGGCGACGGCCGCCAGCCGCTTCAGGGCCGCATCGGTGTCGACGCCCTGCTCCGCATACTGCTCTTTGGCCAACGCATAAGCTTTTTCAATGGTCGTCTGCATATCATCGTTTCCTTACCTGTTTGTTATCGGAGGAGAATGACCGTTCCGCTCGGAGACCTGGGCATCACGCTGACATTGCTGATGTTGTCCACCCAGACAACACCATTGTTGACGGAGCGGAACCCGAGACTTAACAATCCCGTATTGGTGATCGAGCGGGTCATCGTATGCGCCGTCCAGGCACCTTTGGCCTGACCGGCCAAGTCATAAGGCATGGCGTACTCAGTCTTGTCAACCTTGAAATAGGCTTCACCTGTTCGCGCAGGGGATCCTGGCTCGTCTCCTTGAATCCCGAGACAGAATGTCACCGAAAGCTTTTCTCCGGCGGAAACCACTGTATTCAAGCTCTGCTCAAAAGAATTATTCCAGCCGAGAAGCTCTCCCCACGCGAGGCCGTCCGTGGTGGTACTGAACCATTGTGGGCCTCCTGAAATGTCCATTCGATTAAGAGCGCCCGTCCACGGGGGTACCGTATTCCCACCTGTGCCTGTCTCGAAGCTCCCGTTGAGCACGGGTATGCATGACGTGACCGTGATCGCCATGGTCGCATCCGCGCTGAAGGCCGTCCCGTCGCCCACCTGGAACTTGAACGCGTCTGCTCCGGTGTAGTTCGAGGCCGGCGTGTAGGTGAGTGACCCGATACCGGCCACGGGAACTTCCGCGCCCATGCCCACACTCAGTGTGCCATGGGCCGGTAGCGAGATCACTTTGACCGCGGCCAAGGCATCTCCGACATCGGCATCCGAAAACGGGAAGTTTATAGACGCGAACGCCTTGGCAGTGTTTATTATCACGATCACCGAACCGCCTGCGGAGGCGGGCGCATCGTTGACGGGCGTCACATTCACCGTCATCACCGCGGCGAGGCTCCAAACGTTACTCGCGTTCATGACCTTGATTCCCATCGTCGTGTAAGGCGTGCCGGCTTCATTCAACGCCGCCTGATACGTCAGGTTGGTGATGTCCGCCGCCGCGACAATCGCGTTATTCGTAACGTCGGTTCCGCCCAGCTTCAGGGTGCCCAACGCCGGGAGCGAGGTGATCCGCACGGCGGCGAGCGGGAACGGATTCGGATCAAAGTAGCCGAAGTTATTTGTCGACAGCGCCGTTGCCGTGTCCTCCACCGCCGCGAGCGTGGCATTGGTTGAGGCCGGCACACCGATGTCGATGATGAAGTTGCCCGCAGAGAGCGCGGCGAGCGTGTTGTAGTTCGTCGTGTCGGCCGGCACGAAGTCGGCGGTCACCGCGTAGGTGGCTGCGGCGGTCTGGGTGGCCGCGCCGCCTGTGAGAATGTTCTGCACCGCGCCCGGCACCGAGCTGGCCGCGATACCCGCGGTAGCCGACTTCGGCGAGCCGTCATAGGTCGCGGGCGAGTTGTTCACTGTTAGAGTCGCGGTGGGCGTCGCCTTGTTCACCGTGTTGCCGCTGGCGGTGGTGGTCACATTCACCGAAGTGGCGCCGCTGCTGGAAAGCACGATGTTCTGGGAGTTGTAGGCACCCGAGACCGGGGCCGTGGCCGAGAGGCGCACATAGACGCTGGTGGAGGCGATGGTGCCGGCGACGCCCACGGTGGTGGTGGTGGCATATCCGCTGCCGGAGAATTTGGAAACTTCAAATCCCGCGGGGGCTGTGACCAGAATACCGGCCGACATATTGGTGCCGGAAAGCGTGAAGGTTGCCGGGCTGGAGGCCGTGCCGTAAGTGGTGCTCAGCGCACCGGATAGAGTCCCGCCGGTGATGGCGGGCGGGCCGCTGGAGGACATCACGCTGACATTGCTGATCTTGTCGAGCCACCCCGCCACGCCGCTCACGTTTCTGAATTTCAGGCTGAGATTGGCCGTGACCCCGGTAGGAATGGTCTGGGTCAACGTGTAGCTCTGCCAGGTGTTGACAGCCTGGTTGGTCGTATCAAAGGTCTGGCTGTAGGTGGTGGCGCCGACCAGGAATGAGGCCTGCAACACCCCTGAACCAGAGCTGTCTCTACCAACATAGAACGTCACCGAAAGGATGTCTCCCGCGCTAAAGGATTGCGTCCCCAAATTCTGATTGATCCAGTTACCTGAATTCATCATGTTGGCCATCCAAGTGCCACCGCCGGTAAGGGTTGGGAAGCCAACGGGAGCGGAACTATATTTAAGCCGACCGTAGCCGCCCATGCTGGTCGTCCACGGGGATGGGATAAACATCCAATTGCCATCTGTCCATGTCTGATCACCAGGGTTGGTGACCTCGAAGCTGCCGTTCTGCACGGCGATGTATTTCGCATAAATGACGGTGATGGCCATGTTGGCGTCCGCGCTGAAGGCCGTTGCATCGCGCACCTGGAAGTTGAACGAGTCGGGCCCGCTGTAGTTTATGGCTGGCGTATAGGTAAGATTCCCGATAGTAGCCACGGGAATGGCCGCGCCTGGGACTGAGATGATGGGCGTGCCGTTCAGATTCAGTGTGCCATGGGCCGGGAGGGATGTCACCCTGATCGCACTCAGCGCGTCGCCGGCATCAACATCCGCGAACGGGAAGTCTCCCGCCGCAAACGTCTTGTCGGTGCCTGTTGGAAGAATGGCCGAAGCGCCGGTGGAGGTGGGCACATCATTGACAGGTGTGACATTGACCGTCATCACGGCGTCGGCGATGCTCCAAAGGTTGTTCGCATTCATGACCTTGATCCCGATGGTCGCGTATGGGGCACCGTTCCCGTTCGCCGCCGGTTGGTACGTTAGACTGCCGATGTCGGCCGCCGCAACCGTAAGCGGCAGAGCGCCACTCGCCACGGGTGATCCGCTCAATGTCAGGGTGCCAAGCGCCGGGAGCGTGGTGATCTGCACGGCGGCGAGCGCGGCCGAATTCGGATCCGCGTAGCCGAAATTGCCTGCGGCCAGCGCCGCTGGAGTGTCCTCCAACGTCGTCAGCGTGGCATTGGTTGAGAACGGCGCGTTTGTTGGAGTCACTGCGATATTGCTGATCTTGTCGAGCCATGCCCTGCCGCTCACCGAGCTGAATCTGAGGCTGAGATTGCCCGCGTTCGCCAGAGTCTTGGTCAAGGTATAGGGTGCCCAGGTGCCCACACCCTGGGAGCTTGTATCAAAGTTCTGGCTGTACGGTGTGGAGCCGACCAGGAAGGTGGCAGTGATCACCCCCGGCTGCGCGGTATCCTTCCCTGCGTGGAACGTCACTGAAAGGATGTCTCCCGCGTTGACGGTGGCCAGCAGATCCTGGGTGATTGAAAAACCTGAATTGGTGAAACTGGCATACCAAGTGCCGTCGGCGGCATTGCCGAAAAACACACCCGCATGGCTCTGCCCATAGTCAGAATCGGGAGACGGATTCCAGATGGGGGCGATATGCGCCCAATTTGCATCCGTAACAGCCCCCGTCGTCTCGAAGCTCCCGTTCTGCACCAGGATGTCTGGCGTGACCGTGATCGTCATGGTGGCATCCGCGCTGAAGAGCGCCGCATCGCGCACCTGGAACTTGAACGAGTCGGGGCCGATGTAGTCTGCGGCGGGCGTGTAGGTGAGCGTCCCGATGCTGGCCACAGGGATGGCCGCGCTCGGGACTGAAGTGATGGGCGTGCCGCTCAGCTTGAGTGTGCCATGTGCCGGGAGTGAGGTCACCATCTGGATCGCGCCCAGCGTGTCGCCGGCATCGACATCCGAAAACGGGAAGTTTGCCGCCGCAAACGTCTTGACGGTGTTGGGTTTCAGGACCGCCGAACCGCCGGTGGAGGTGGGCGCATGATTCAGGGGCGTTACATTGACCGTCATCCACGCGGGGAGGCTCCAAAGGTTGTTCGCATTCTTGACCATGACCCCCATCCTCGTGTAAGGCGTGCCACGCCCATTCAACGCCGACAGATACGTCAGGTTGCCGATGCTGGCCGCCGCAACCGTAAGCGGCAGAGCGCTATTCGACACGGCGGTTCCGTTATACTTCAGGGTGCCAAGCTCCGGAAGCGAGACGATCTGCACGGTAGCGAGAGCGACTGAGCTTGGATCGGAGTAGCCGAAATTGCTTGCGGCCAGCGCCGTTGCCGTATCCCCCACCGCCGTCAGCGTGGCATTGATTGAGGACGGCGCGCCCGGGGCTATGACCGCAGGCGTGATGGTGACATTGCTGATGTTGTCGAGCCACCCCGCCCTGCCGCTCACGTTGCTGAAGCGAAGGCTGAGATTGCCCGGCTCGATGATCGTTTTTTGTAACGTATAGGACTTCCAGGTGTTCGCCGTCTGGGTGGACGTATCAATGGTTTGGCTGTACGCGGTGCCGTCGACCATGAATGAGGCCTGCAACAGCCCCGAGCCTAGGCTATCTCTGCCAACGTAGAATGTCACCGACAGGGTGTCTCCCGCGCCAACGCTGGTCAGTAGGTCCTGAGTGATGACATCGAATCCCGCATCAGTCATGTTGGCGATCCAAGTGCCACCGTTGGTGAGGGCGGGAAGCGTCGTGCCCGTTCTCTTGACTCGGCCGTAATTGCCCATGTTGGCAGTCCACGGGGATGGGATAAATGCCCAAGTGCCATCTGACCAAGGAACATAACTACCATTCACCAAAACAGGGTCAGGATTCTCGAAACTCCCGTTCAGCACGTCGATGCCGTAGGGCGATTTGACGGTGATGGCCATGATGGCATCCGCGCTGAAATCCGCCCCGTCGCTGACCTGGTAATTGAACGGGTCGGATCCAACGTAGCCTGTGTTAGGCGTGTAGGTGAGTGTTCCGATGTTGGCCACCGGAATTGCCGCGCTCGGGACTGCGCTGATTGTCGTCCCGGCCAGCTTGAGTGTGCCATGGGCCGGGAGCGAGGTGATCTTGATCGCACTCAACCTCTCGCCGGCATCCACATCCGCGAACGGGAAGTCTGTTTTCCAAAACGTCTTGACGCTGTCTCCCTTGATGTTGAACCCCGCACCGGCGGAGGTGGGCGGATGATTCACATGCGTGACATTCACCGTCATCACCGCGTCGGCGATGCTCCATACATTGTTCGCATTCTTGACCTTGATCCCCATCGTCGTGTAAGGCGTGCCATACCCATACAACGGCGGCTGATAGGTCAGGGTGCCGATGTTGGCCGCCGCCACTGTAAGCGGCATAGCGTCATTCGAAACGGCGGTTCCGTTAAACTTCAGGGTGCCAAGCACCGGAAGCGTGGTGATCCGCACCTCGGCCAGCGCCACCGAATTGGGATCCGCGTAGCCGAAACTGCCTGCCGACAGCGCCGTTGCCGTGCCCTCCGACACCGTCAAC
>CAZXVN010000212.1:0-3821 GCA_964643945.1 uncultured Lentisphaeraceae bacterium
CCCAGCCTGTTTGCAGGCAAGATTCATGCCTTGCTCTGCCGCACCTACCTGAAGGGACGCGACTGGTATGACTTCATTTGGTACACGGCCCGCAAAACGTCCATCAACCACGCGCTGCTGAGTGCCTCTCTTGAACAGACCGGCCCCTGGAAAAACCAACACATCGAAACCGATAAAGCCTGGTGCATCGAACGGCTGCAAGCCGCCATCGAAGTGCTGGATTGGCAACAGGCACGCGAAGATGTCCGCCGTTTCGTGAAACCCTCGGAGCTGCGCTCTCTTGAACTCTGGTCACGGGAATATTTTTTGAACCAATGCCAGAAGATCTCCTGAACCTAAAAACGGCAGTTCGTTCTTGTCTTTCACATGAAAGCGGGACACATTTTCTTCTTGCCGTCAGTGGCGTCAACGCATACAATCAGATGTAATTCTGTTAATTTTCAGTAATTTCATTTCGGAGAAGAGCATGAGAGCGAAGCGAAAGAAGACGGCGGGCGTATCCGCAAACGCGCCGACCATCCAGACGGTCGCACGGGACGCGGGCGTGTCGGCGGCGACGGTTTCGCGCTGCCTGAACCAGCCGGACCTGGTGAACCTGCCCACGCTGGAACGCGTGCGCGCCTCGATCCGCAAACTGGGCTACGAGCATCCCGAGCCCGCGCGGCGGCGCGGCCCGCGCCTGGCGACTCAGGCCTTGCCCCACAGGACGTTGATGTTCCTCTGGACGCACGGCAAATTCCCCGCGCGCAGCAGGACCGGGCAGCTTCTGATCCACGGCGTCATGGCCGGGCTGCGGCGGCACGAGATCTCGCTGATCGTGGACCAGCTCGACGATCAGGGGTATCTTCCCGCCGCCATCAAGGCCGGCACGGTGGACGGCCTTTTTCTGCACGGCCCGGAGCCGGACGCGGGGATCGCTGCGGTCTTGCGCGCCTTGCCTGTGGTATGGCTGTTTCAGGTCGGTGGCCACACCTGGGGCGACCGCGTCCAGCCCGATCACCGCGGCGTCGGCGCCGCGGCCTTCGGCCGGCTCGTGGCCGCCGGGGCGTCCCGGCTGTGCTGCATCACATTCCCGCCCTCGCTTCCGGCGCGCTATTACACCTCGCGGACGGAGGCGTTCAAGGAGCACGCCGCCCTGACCCGCGGCGTGACGTGCCGGGTGATCGAGACGGCTTACGTGCCCGAAGAGGACGTCGAAAGCGGCTTGCGCGAAGCCCGCCATGCCGTCCAGCAGTTCCTCAAGCTGAAGACCCGGCCTGACGGGCTGTTCCTGCCCAATCATCTGGGCAACGCCATCTGCGCCGAGCTGGAGCGCAGCGGCGTCCTCTTGGGCAAGGAGCTGCAGGTGGTCACGGACAATGTCGAAATGTTCGGGGTGGTGTCCGACCTTCAGGTTTCACGGATTGACGACCTTGCCGAGGACATCGGGGCGATGGCCGCCGACATGCTCCTGTGGCGCATGAAAAACCCCCGCATCCCCCTTGCCACGCACCTGGTGGCATCCGTGATTCGCCCGCCCGCCGCGAGACAGGCCTGAGAGGGTGGCGTTGGGGCGGTTTCGATATCGCATGCGGCTATAAGATCACGGCTTTGAGCGTGCGCCCGCACGCTCAAGGTTCAGCGCCAGCAGGCGTTCGAGGATGGCGTCGTCGGTGAGGTCGGCGGGCCAGGCGGGGGATTACGGCAAGCGCGTACTGGAAAGACCCGAGGTGCCGGCCGTGCGGCGGGGTTATAGCCTGCCTTTTCATTATTGACAATGAGAACATGATCAGACTTGGGGGACAAGGATGGCTGGTAAGAGAAAACTGAGTTACAGAAGATGGTCGGATGTGTCGGATGTTGCGTGCCGCTGTGGAGCGTGTTAAATTGTTTCTCATGTAGGTGCAGCCGGACTCCCCTTATGTCTGCAAAACAGGTTTATTTTTAGATACAGACTATGTGTAACCAAACTGTAACTAAAATTGGGGTTTTAATAGGGCAAAACAAAGGAACGTTATGAAGCACAGAAAACCAGGATGCAATACAGAAAATGAAAAAACCCAATAAAAACACAATTTTAATGGGGTTTTTAATGGTGGGCTCAGCAGGACTCGAACCTGCGACCAAAGGATTATGAGTCCTCCGCTCTGACCGACTGAGCTATGAGCCCGCAGAAATTTCGTTCACTATAACACGAGGAAACAGGCGGGTTCAACGCCAAAGGCGAGTGATGACGCGCAAAATGAGCTTTACGATCCGTGAGAAAGACGCGGGCAGGACGCTGGCCACTTTCTTGGTCGCACGTTTCACGTATCATAGCGACGTGGAATGGAGACGCCTGATTGACGAAAGACGTGTGCGTGTGAACGGGTCTGTTGCCGTGGCCGACGGGATGTTGCGGGTGAATGACGTGTTGCGTTACGAGGCGTCAGATATTCCCGAGCCGCCGGTGGATGAGACGTTCCGCGTCGTGTCGGACGACCCGATGCTGCTGGTGGTTGACAAGTCCGGCAATTTGCCGTGCCACCCTGGCGGACGATATTTTAACCACACGCTTTGGGCACTGCTGAAAGGGCGTTGCGGTTTGAAAGACCCCGTGTTTGTGAACCGGATCGACCGCGAGACCTCGGGACTGGTGATGGTGGGCAAGACGCCCGAGGCGGCTCACAATCTCTGGAAACAGTTCGCCGCGCACAAAGTGGCTAAGCGTTATACGGTTTTTGTCGAGGGCGAGTTTCCCGAACGTCTTGAAACGGCGGGCTGGCTGAGCGATGATCCGACTTCGGCGATCCGCAAGAAACGACGGTTCACACCTGCTGCGGCGGGAAGCGTTGCGCCGGACAAGAAGTCCGAGTGGGCCGAGACCGTGTTCGAGCGGGTACGCGTGTGCGACGGGTTCAGCGTGGTGACCGCGTTGCCGCGTACCGGGCGGCTGCACCAGATTCGGGCGACGTTGTTGTCGCTGGGATATCCAGTGGCGGGCGATAAACTTTACGGTTTGGACGAAACGCTGTTCCTCAGATTTTGCACGGATACATTGACCGAAGCGGATGAATCGCGTTTGCGTCTGCGGCGGCAAGCCCTGCATGCCGGCACTCTCACATTCAGACACCCCCGGTTCGGGACGCTCACGGAACTCACCGCGCCACTGCCTGCCGATATGGCCGCATTAGTGACGTGAGGGTTGAACCCGTCGGCCGGGGGTGTTAAAATGCGGCCACAAAATGCAATCGCGTTTTGGCACAATGAAACCCAGCAAAGTCATACGGGTGTTTGATCTGACGGGCGTGGTCCAAGGTGTCGGACTGCGCCCCACCATCTTCCTGCTGGCCGAGGAGGCGGGCCTTTGCGGCTGGGTCCAGAACCGTACCGGCCTGGTGCGCCTGCGGCTGGAAGGCGACGCGAAAGTCATCGATGCCTTTATGCGGCGGCTGCCCGTTGCGCTTCCGCCGCACGCGCGATTGGATACGGTCAGCGAGGTTGAGTCGGGCGTGTTACTGGAAGGCGAGGGCGCGGCTGGCTTTACGATCTTGGCAAGCGCCTTGTCGGAACGTCCGACCATCGTGATCCCCGCCGACTTGGCGCTTTGTGAGAAGTGCCGGGTCGAAGTCCTAGACCCGCATAATCGGCGGTACGGCTACCCCTTCACCACTTGCACGCAGTGTGGGCCGCGTTACACCGTGGTTGAGAGCATGCCGTATGATCGTGTCCGCACGACGCTTTCGGTATTCCCCCTGTGCCGCGCCTGCCGTGCGGAGTACGAAAACCCCCGTGACCGCCGTTTCCACGCGGAGAGATCGGAAGAGCGTCGTGTAGGGAAAGAGTGTTCAGAGCCGTGTAGA
>CAZXVN010000213.1:0-2833 GCA_964643945.1 uncultured Lentisphaeraceae bacterium
GCGGACGATGTGCCGTTGCCGGCCAACATGGTCATGGCGCGCGAGATCCAGTTCATCGGCTCTTTCCGCTATGGCAATGTGTTCGGCGAAGCGATCCGCCTGGTGGCGGCGGGCCGGGTGAACCTCTCGCCGTTGATCAGCCAGGTGTTCCCGTTGGGTGAACTCACACAGGCGCTGACGCGCGCGTTCGCCAAGGACAGTGTCATGAAAGTGCAAGTCGCAGTAAGCTAAACGAGGAGTTGAATAATGAACGTTTCCTGGATCGATATTCTTGTCATAGCGGTCTACCTCATCGGCATCACGGCCTTTGGCATTTGGATCGGGTTCCGCCGCAACACGTCGTCACAACAGTACTTTCTGGCCAACAAGTCCCTCGGCTGGTTCACGGTCGGCGCGGCCGTGTTCACGTCGAACATCTCGACCCTGCATCTGGTGGGCCTGGCCGCCGGCGGAGCCAAGGAAGGCATGGTGATCGGCAACTTCGAATGGATGGCGTGTTTCACGCTGATGACGCTGGCGCTGATTTTCGCGCCGTTTTACATCAACTCGCGCGTCTCGACGCTGCCGGAGTTCATGGAGCGGCGCTATTGCCCGCAGGCGCGCACGTTTCTCGCCGTCATCGGCCTGCTCGGAGCCCTGCTGATTCACATCGGCATCAGCCTGTTTGCCGCCGCGAAAGTGTTTGAAAGTTTTCTCGGCGTCCCGATGGTGGCGACCATCATCGTGCTCTCGCTGTTTACCGTCACCTACACGGTGCTCGGCGGCTTGAAGGCCGTGGTGATGACCGAGAACATCCAGGTGTGCCTCCTGCTCGGCGGTGCGATGCTCGTGACGGTATTGGGAATCCAGGCGCTGCCGGGCGTGGGCGTGCATACGATCGCCGACTTCAAGGCGGCGGTGGCGCCCGGGCAGTTGAACATGCTGCAGCCGATCATCAATGCCAAAGGGAACCTCAACGAGTTCTCTTGGCTGAGCGTGCTGTTGGGCTACCCGATTCTGGGCATCTGGTATTGGTGCGCGGATCAGACGCACGTACAGCGCGTGCTGGGGGCGAAGAGCCTGAAGGACGGGCAGAACGGCGCGCTGTTTGCCGGCTTCCTCAAGATCACGCCGGTGTTTCTGATGGTGCTGCCGGGCGTGATCGGCTATGTGCTGTGGCAGAAGGGTGCCATCCATCTGCTGAACGTCGAGGCTACCGGCCAGCCGGATTACAACACGATGCTGCCCTCCCTGATCAACTACCTGATCCCGGTCGGCCTCAAGGGATTGCTTGCCGCCAGCATGGCCGCCGCCCTGATGAGTTGCATGGCCGCCGCCCTGAACAGCTGCGCGACCTTGATCTCCCTCGACATCGTCAAGCGCATCCGCCCTGAGACCAACGACAAGCGCGTCGTGGGCATCGGGCGGATCGCCACAGGCGTGATCATGGTGCTGGCGATGCTCTGGTCCACCCAAGGCGACCAGTTCGGCACGATCTTCGAGGCCATCAACAAAATCCCCATGACCTTCGCGCCGGCGGTGACAACTGTGTTTGTCCTCGGGGTGATGTGGAAACGGGGCACGCGGCAGGCCGCCATGGCGACGCTGTATATCGGTTCGATCATCGGCGTCATCTATTTTCTGGTCGACATGCCGGGCATCGGCAAGATGATTCTCGGCGCTGGCCGCGCGCCCAGTGATTTCAGCGGCTTTATCACCGACCCCGTCAACGGCTTGGGCATTCCCTTCATGCTCGTCGGGCCGATCCTGTCGGTGCTGTGCGTCGGCATTTACATCGTCACCAGCCTGCTCACGCCGGCGATGAACGCGGAGGAGATCGCTAAAGTCTGCTGGGATCACCCGCTCGAGTTTCTCAAGGGCCGCATCACCGGCCTGAGCGACCCGCGTATGGTGACCCTGCTCTTGTTCGCGGTGGTAGGCGTGTTGTATTTCCTGTTGCGTTAACCGGCCGCGCGATGAGAAAAGGGAAGTGAATTTTCTATGAAAAAGAATCTGCTTGGAAAAACGGGTCTGCGTGTTTCGTCATTAAGCTTTGGCGCTTCCTCTTTGAGCGGGGTTTTTCATCCGGTGGATGAAGCGGAAGCCGTGCAGGCGGTGCATGCCGCGCTGGATTGCGGCATCACTTATTTCGACGTCTCGCCCGCTTACGGCGCGACACGCTCCGAAACCTTGTTGGGCAAGGCGCTCAAAGGCATCGCGCGCGACCGCTACTACCTCTCCACCAAGGTCGGCAAATACACCCAGCCCGGCGGCTACGGTCAAGACACCTTGGACTACTCACGGGCCCGCATCCGCGCCTCGCTGGATGAAAGCGCGGCGCGCTTAGGCACCGGCTATTTCGACATCATTCACATCCATGATATCGAATATCAGCGGCGCGCGCACACCGAGTGGGCGCTGAGCGAAGGGTTGGCCGCCGTGCAAGAGCTGAAGCGCGAAGGCCGGATCGGGGCGGTGAGCTTTGGCATTTACCCCATGGATCTGTGGCACCGCATCTTCCGTGGCTGTGAGGTGGATGCCGGACTCGTCCACAACCATTATTGTCTGAATGACACGCGGCTGCTCGAACTGTTGCCGCTGGCCGCGGAAAAGAATATCGGCGTCATCAACGGCTCCCCTTTTGGCAGCGGGCTGTTGACCGATAGCGGCCCTGCGGCTTGGCATCCCTCCTCTCCGGCAGAGCGCCAGGTGGCGCGTGAGGCGGCGGAGTTCTGTTGCCGGCAGGGCGTGCCGATCAGCAAGCTGGCACTTCAGTTCGCCAGCCAGAATCCGGCCATCCCCACCACGATGTTCAGTTCCTCGCGGCCGGAGTCCGTCTGCCGCAACGTGCAGT
>CAZXVN010000214.1:0-13957 GCA_964643945.1 uncultured Lentisphaeraceae bacterium
TCAACCAGGATGGGCTTGCGTGGCCAGGCAAGTGTGCCCAGTAGCCGGAACGGTAGAAATCCGTATCTGTCTCGACATCTCGTTGAAGTAGTGGTAGTTGCGCATGTGGAGTGCGCGGAAGATCGCTGGAACTTCGGTTTAATCTGTGCGACCTTTGCAGGCCCGAGTCCGGACACTTTCAGCAAGTCCTGAATGCGAGCGCGGTCGAGTCCGCGAAGACTGCCAAAATCTGCAAGCACGGTTCTCGCAAAATCCGAAACGTTCTGTCCCAAAACACCTGTCTTGAACGTTCCTCTTCCTACACGTAGTACAATGGCCAATAGCTCTGCATCCGAAACTCTTTCAGCTCCCTCGGAAAGCAACCGTTCCCGAGGACGCTCATTCTTAGGCCAATTCTTGATGCAGTCGGATTTCATCACGGAGCCTATAATTGTTCTGGGTTGATGAAACTTTACACATCCAACATAACGACTCAACAACGACTTTTGAGAGAATAACCTGCCGAAAATCGGCGTCACAGTTTAAGCAGTTGCCGCGCCTGTTCAAAGGCGGGGGTGAGATCGACCTTGTGTGAGGCGCTGCCGAGGGAGCCGGCAAACACATGCACGGCGTTTTCCTGCGCGAGGTTTTGGACAAAACGCGCGAATTTCGACGCCTTCGGGTTGAGGTTCATCAGGATCTCGACGCTCGCCGTGCCGCGCGTGACCGCCTCGCTGATCATGCCCGTGGAGTCGGCGGTGACGAAAAGCCGCTCACAGAGCGAGACAAAGGCCGGAATCGGATTGAAGGGGTCGCGGCTGTAGATCAGCTTGTAGTCGAACGGATAGCCGTCGATGAGCGCCTCGACCTCCGCCGGCGTGCGGCGCGAGGTGGTGACCCAGCGTTCGCGCCCCTCCGTGGCCGCGAAGAGGCGGTCGAGGTCGCGCCTCATCGTTTCAGCCTTCATCGACGCGAAGGTGTTCGGCCCGCCGACGATCAACGCCACCGCCGGTTTTCTCTGCGTGTGCCGAGAAAGAAAGACGGCAATCTCGGCCTCGTAAAAAGCCTCGTTCGTGGAGGCCAGATTCACCGGGACGGCAAGGATGTTCGGTTGCTGCGGCGGGCAGTCGAAAACCGGCGCGAGGATGCAGTCGAAGTCCAGCTTGTAACCGCCGGGAAAAAGGATGGCGGCCACCGGGATGCCGCGGCGGCGGGCCGTGA
Source organism: uncultured Lentisphaeraceae bacterium (assembly GCA_964643945.1). Lineage (GTDB taxonomy): Bacteria > Verrucomicrobiota > Kiritimatiellia > RFP12 > UBA1067 > JAHFSX01. The sequence goes on from CAZXVN010000214.1 coordinate 1,201, forward strand.
CCTTGCCCGGATAGAAGGCGGTTGACCCGGCACAGACCACTGCGGCGTAGTAGCCGTTGGTCTGCCCACTTGTGAAAAGCCGTTCCGACAACAGGCCCAGACGGTCGGCGACGTACGAGAAGGCCTTGTGAAACCGCGTGGGATAGGCGACTCGCACACAGTCGTAACCGTACCCGAGCGCGCTGCAGAACGCCTTCGACTGGTTTTCGTGTCCCGCTTTGCCGTCTGTCACAATCAACAGTTTTCTCATCACGCCTCGTTACGTTAAGAGGGTTCGCCACTCCGCAATTTCGCGGCGGCGCTGTGCGGCCCACGCCTCATGGTCGATCTCGGGCGGCAACGTGTTCGTGATCTTCGCGCCCCCACACAGGTGACAGCAAGCCCCCTCGGTCACCGCCGCGCCGCAGTGGGGACACTGCCGCTCCAGCACTTCGCCACAAGACGCACAATGCCTGCCGCCTGAGGCGGACGGTTGCGGGCGCGGCCAGAAGAGCAACTCGCCCGCCAAGGTATACGGCACGTTGGAAGGGCACGCCGCATCCGGACAATAGACAGAGGAAAGAGGGCTCGGGGTCCGGGGCTCTGGGTTCAGCCGGGAGGCAGGAGACTCGATCGCCACGCCCAGAAGCGAGGCGATCTTGCCGACCGCCTCCTGCGAAAGCTTTTCGGGTTGCCCCGACTCCAACATGCTGATCGCCGACTGCTTGCATCCCGCCGCCTGCGCAAGGGCACTCTGGGTCATGCCTTTGTCGCGACGTGCCCGCGCAAACTGCCGGCAGACTGTTATGGGAAGATGAGCCATACGGAAGGTTTGGATCCTGTTGCTAAAAACGTGGCCCTAGTATGCCCCAAAACAGGGTCGGGCGACAAGTACAAGATATTGACAGGTTATAGCAAGGCATAAAATCCTACTCAACAAAGATATACAATCTGTTTATAAAGTTATTATCACCTCGTTATAACCTCATAGGTGCTGTTCTTCGGCCCTGTTGATCAGACCTGAACAGAGGGCTTTCCTGCGAGGTGTGCCCGCACAAAGGCGCTTTGCCCCTCTTCGTGATACGAGCTGCGGACGAGGGGAGCGCTCGCCACACACGCGAAGCCGAGCGTGCAGGCGGCGTCGCGGACGCGATCAAACTCGGCGGGGTCGACGTAGCGCGTCACCGGCAGGTGACGCGGGCTGGGCTGGAGATACTGGCCCGCATAGAAGATGCGGCAGCCGGCCTGCCGTGCGTCGTTCAGGGTCTGCACGATCTCGTCGAAGGTTTCGCCGAGGCCAAGCATCAGGCTGGTCTTGACGATGAGCCCCGCATCGGAGGCCTGCCGCAACACGGACAGCGAACGCGGATAGTCGGCCTGCGGGCGAACAGACGGATAGAGGCGCGGCACGGTCTCGAGATTGTGACCGAAAATTTCGGGACGCGCGCGGATGACGGCGGCTGCTGCTGCTGCATCCCCCGCGAAGTCGGGCACCAGCACTTCCACGAGGATGCCGGGCACGGCGGCATGGACGGCCTCGATGGTTTGCTCCCAGAATCCGGCGCCTCCATCGGGCAGGTCGTCACGTGTGACCGAGGTGATGACCACCTCTTTAAGGCCCGCGTCTTTGACAGCGGCTGCCACGCGCTGCGGCTCGTCAGGGTCGGGCGGCAACACAGGGCGCTTGTCAACGTTACAGAAGCGGCACCCGCGCGTACAGCGGTCGCCCAAGATCAGCAAGGTGGCCCGTCCGCGCGCCCAGCAGTGGCCCAGGTTGGGGCAGGAGGCCTCCTCGCAAACCGTGTTAAGCCCGTATGCGCGCAGACGGGTTTTCGTCGTCTGGAACAGCTCGTTCTGGCCGATCTTGACCCGGATCCACGGCGGCTTGCAGCCGCACCCCTCAGTTGCCGTATCGCTCATGACGCGTGTATTAAACCACAATCCGCGCCGCGATTGAAGCCGCGGGTCACAGGATCACGTTCTCACGTCCCCTTGATCAAAAGTCCAGGATTGTTCTCGCATTCGGCCAGCCGGTTATAGCGTGCGATCAGATCCTGTACTGTGACCTTTCTGCCTGCCGCCTTGAACTTCGACAGCTCCAGAATGTTGGAAGCCACGAACTGTTCGACGTCGAAGAACTCGACGCGTCCTGCCACGCCCGCGTTCTCGGCCATGGTCTCAGCGACCGGTACGTTCTTGAAGGTAGTGATGACCAGCGGCCTCAGCCCCTGGCCTAGATTGTCCGCACACTTGCGCAACAACGCCTCCCCCGGACTGGTCGTCACGTGGATGACCACGTCCTCTACCTGGTAATCCCCCGGACTGTCTGTCACACTATCCGCCACAAACGCCCCGTGCGCCTCCACCTCGTGTCCCAACACCAACTCCAGTTTCGCGCCTACAAGATGCTGCAACACTGCACCCAAGAACATCGTACCCGCATCTTGTTTCTGACGGTCTTCAGCCTGCTTCAGAAGATCACGAATCACAGACCGCAAAGAGGACTTAGCATCAAGTCTGAAAACCATTGGTTTCGCCTCAAAGAACTTTTTTACTTGCTCAATCCACCAGTTCTCAATGGCATCAAGATCAGGGGCACCTGTCTTCGCCAACTTATTCAAATACTCGACATAAGCCTGCATGTTACCGATACTGCCACGACTGGTTCGGCCACCTTCCTCAGCCAGTACGCGCATGATCTTGTGATCGCGCAGAATGGCTTGAACCGCGCCCTTCCCTAATCCCAGAACCTGCCCGTTCTTTTCCGTTAGCAACTTGGTTGGGTTCAACGGCAATCCCATTTTCTTCGCATGGCGTGTAACAACCAGTGCTACACAAATTGCCCCTTTTCCCTTCATTTTGTTGGCTACCACAAAATTTTCCAATGTCTTATTGAGCACAGGCATAATAGATTTCCTTTTTCATCGTTGCACGACAGAGCGGTTCGAGAAGGTAACGTGACAACCACCGCGCTACAGGAACCGCCACCGCATCGCCCATGGCCTTGTACCCGTCATTATAACTGCCGGGGAGTTTATAGGACTCGGGGGCACCCATAAGTCGGGCTGTTTCGCGCACAGTCAACAATCGGGTTTTTATTACACCATGAGGGTCTCTCAAGACCACGTTTTGCCGACTGCTTCCGCCTTCGGGAGTTCTCAGGCAACCGGCAATATTGTCGAAACGGATTTCGAGCACTTGCTTGCCGTTACGCGTTCGCCGATACCCCGGAAAGACCGCTTGACCGTTGAGGGCGAGTTCATACAATTTCTTTCGATGCAAGGGCGAAATCATACCCATCAGATAATCTCGCCGTTTAGCATCATCCACTGGGGCGTCCCACTCCAATATATCCGACAACCCTTTGGCTCTGCGAGTCGGCCTTGGAATTTTCCACCAAATCCAATCGTCCTGACATTTGGCCGCAACCGACTGAATGGCATCCGAGTGACACCATCCTGGTTTCAACTGCCGCAGAGAATCAGGAATTACAACTCGCCTAGAAATCGCGATCACGAAGACACGAGGCCGCGATTGCGGCACCCAATGCACGGCGTCTAACATAACCGCACCCACGGCATAACCGCGAGTCGTCAGTGCCTCATGTAAGCGCAGATAGTTTTCCCCGCCGTGGGAAGAAACCAATCCCGCTACGTTTTCAGCAACCAACACAGGCGGAGGATTCTGACACTCGTCCAACACGCGCAACCATTCCCAAACGAGACCGCTACGTTCCGAGTGAATTCCCACGATCTTGCCCGCTAGGGACAAATCCTGACAAGGAAAACTCGCCCAAGACAAGACGACTTCCGGCAAATCGTCCCCACGAACAACTTGGATCGGCCCAAGATGAAAATGCCCTTCCCCATGATTGGCCTCGTAAACTCGGGCTTTTTGTAGACAAATATCATTCGTCCAGACGACGTTGAAAGAATCCTTCAATGCCTCCGTAACCAACCCGCTTCCTGCAAAGAACTCGGCTACGGGAAAGAAGTCCGTCGCTTCGCGAACGCCTCGCTTCCTCATCTTCTTTTTCGGCTTATACTCGTTCTTGACCATCTTGTTATAGCAACTCGTTTAGATGCGCTTGGATTGTAGACCAATCTGGGCCTGTTCGACAACACCGGACTGCCCGTGAAGGGGTCACTTCCAACATGGTCACTTCCAACATTAAGGAAGAGATTCCGGCTAAAGCCGGTACTACAAACAAATCACCGCATGTTAATGGAGCGCTTGTAGTACCACCTTGTCTCGGCCATAAATGCTGCGACCGCCCGCACCTGCGTTACGCCTCGCGCTCGAACCGCAGGCCGGCAGCGCGGCCGGTCTCAAGAATGTGCTTTGCCGCCGCCGCATACTCCTCCGCGTCCTTGAGGTGTTCGATCATCAGCGGCGGCGGCTCCGGCAGCGCCGCCAGGCGGCGCAGGAAGGTGCCGTAATCAAGCGACCCCTTGCCGGGGCGGACCTCGCGGAAGTGGACGTTCATCTCCACCTCCCACGCCAGGTCCTTCGCGTGGCAGCTCACGATCCACGGCGCGAGCTTGTCGAAACACTCGTTCAGCAGCTCCGTGTTGCGATAAAACCTCTCGGGGGCGTTGACGAGGTTGCACGGGTCGAGATGCACGGCGAAGGCGGGGCGGTCGACGGCCTTGATCATCGCGAGATACCGGTCCGCCGAGTCGGGCATGGCCCAGCCCATCATCTCGTAGCAGAATTTCGCGCGGCGCGGCTTGACCGCATCAATGATCTTCCTCGCATTCTCCACGGCGGCATCGAAGAACCGCTGCGTCAAGTTGTCGGGATGCGGCCCGTACCACACGTCCGGGCTGAACGAGCCGGCGATGTCAACGCAGCACTTCGCGCCGACCGCGTCGGCCAGCGCCAGCCCTTCGGTGACGTTGGCGAGGTTCTTCTTCCTCTTTTCCAGATCAGGATCGGTCAGGTTGCACCAGCGCCCGACCTCGGCGATCACGACATCGGCCTCGCTGAACGCGGTTTCCACGGCGCGGATGCGGGCGGTGTCCGCGAGCGCGATGTTCGGACAAAACGCGGCCCGGTAGCCCGCCGCGCGATGCCAGCGGGCGAGTTCAACCGGATCGCCGGTCTTCGCAAAGGCCGGAGCGCCGAGCCGGAGCGGGCGGGCGTCGCTCACCGGGAGTGCGGCTCGCGCTGTCGCGGTCAGCGACACGCCCGCGGCCAGCGCGGTGTGCAGAAAGGTCCTGCGGTCCAACAAAGCCGTATTCATGGCGGATCTCCTTTTGCCCCGTTTATAACGGTTTGTCAAATGTGTGCGGCCATTGTAAGCCGCCCCTTTTGAAACACAAGCACCATGTGGGCTCGAGCGCCGGCAAAAACACTGCGCGGCGGCGGGGTTTTTGCTTTGTGTTCTTGCTTTGAGCCCGTTGCCGTTATAATGTTTACCCGACGCAGGTTAAAAGTTCATTCATGAAAAAACTGCTCCTCATACAGACCGCCGGCCTGGGATACGACTTTGCGACGCGGAACGGCGTCCGCGAGGCTGGCGGCGTTGAGGTGCTTCCCCTGCAAACCGTCTTCCCCGCGCTCACCTGTACTGCACAGGCTACCTTGCGCACGGGGCTGCCGCCCGCGCGGCACGGCATGCCCGCCAACGGCTTTTTCGACACCACCTTGCGAAAGCCTGTGTTCTGGGAACAATCCTCCGCACTCGTCCAAGGCCCACGCATCTGGGAGGCCTTCCGCGGCCGCGGCGGCTCGGTTGCCCTGGCCTTTTTCCAACAGAGTCTGGGCGAGGCCGTCGACCAGCTCGTCTCGCCCGCGCCGATCCACACGCACGGCGGCGGCATGCTGATGGGCTGTTACAGCAAGCCCGAAGGCTTGTATGCACGCATGACCCGGTCCGCGGGCCGACCCTTCCGCCTGCGGCACTACTGGGGGCCGCTCGCCTCGGTCAAAAGTTCGGAGTGGATCACCGACGCGGTGGCTGGCCTGCTCGCCGCGCCCGATGCGCCGGACCTTTGCATCACCTACCTGCCAGGACTCGATTATGATCTCCAACGCTTCGGGCCCAATCACTCCCGAAGCGTCAAGGCTCTCGCGGTTGTCCACCGCGAACTGGAGCGGCTTTTCGCCGCCGCCTGCGCCAACGGCTACGAGGCGGTCGCGTTCGGCGATTATGCGATCACCGAAGTGACACGCGGCGCGGTCTTCCCCAACCGCGCCCTGCGTGCAGAGGGCCTTTTCGCCGTACGCCGTGTGAACGGCAAGAGCTATCCCGATTTCTATCAAAGCGCCGCCTACGCCCTCCCCGACCATCAGGTGGCGATGGTCACCTGCTTCGATCCCGCCGAGCTGCCGCGGGTCGCCCATGTTTTGCGGGCTCTCGACGGCGTGGCCCAGGTGCTGGACCGGGCGCAGCAGGCCGCTGACGGCGTTGGCCATCCGCGCTCGGGAGACCTTCTGCTTGTGGCCCAGCCGGGCTGCTGGTTCGCTTATCCGTGGTGGCAAGACGCGCATGAAGCGCCGGACTACGCCTGTCACGTCGATATCCACAACAAACCGGGCTACGATCCGTGCGAACTCTTTTTCGGCCGCACGCCGCTGAGCGTCAGCCTTGACACCGCCAAAGTCAAAGGCACTCACGGCCTCGCCCGTGCAGGGTGCGAAACGGCACTCCTCTCGACCTTGCCGCTGAAATCCCAATCCCTTTCTGAACTCGCCTGCGACTTGCAGGCATGGCTTAACTCATGAAAACTGTTCTCCAAAAAATCTCGGTTCCCTTTGCTTACCCCGTCTGCTTCACGCACCATGTGTTTGCGCCGACGCACACCCTGCTCGCCACCCTCCTCGCAAAAAAGCGGAGCGGCACGCACGCACGCGTGCTGGCGGTGGTGGATGCGGGGCTCGCCAAGGCAACGCCGCCTCTGGTCCGTCAGATTGAAGCCTATTTTCACGCGCACCGCGACACCCTCGCTCTCGTACGGTCTCCCCTGCTCGTGCCCGGCGGCGAGAACGCCAAGAACGGCTGGGGCAATGTCCGCGAGATCATGTCCGCCGCAGGCGTCGAGCATCTTGACCGCCACAGTTACGTCCTCGCGATCGGCGGCGGCGGCGTGCTCGACATGGCGGGGTTTGCGGCCTCGCTCGTCCACCGCGGCCTGCGCTTCGTGCGCATCCCCACCACTGTGCTCGCACAGAGCGACGCCGGTGTGGGCGTCAAGAACGGCATGAACGAGGGAGGCGCGAAGAATTTCGCGGGAACGTTCGCACCGCCGTTCGCGGTGATCAATGATTTCGCCTTTCTGAAAACCCTGCCTCAACAGGAATGGATTGGCGGCGTGTCCGAGGCCTTCAAGGTCGCCATCATCAAAGACAAGCCCTTCTTCCGTTTCCTGTGCAAGAACGCGGGAGCCCTGCGCAACCGTGATCAGGCGGTGATGGAGAAGGTGGTCGAGAAGACCGCCCGTCTGCACCTGAGCCACATCGCGTCATCGGGCGACCCGTTCGAGTTCGGCAGTTCGCGTCCGCTTGACTTCGGCCACTGGGCCGCACATCGGCTCGAACTCATGTCGAACTTCACCCTCGGCCATAGCTCCGCGGTTGCCATCGGCATTGCTCTCGACAGCACCTACGCCATGCTCAAAGGCATGATCAGCCCGAGCGAGAGAACGCAGATCGTTCAAGGACTGGCCGATTGCGGCATGCCCGTGTGGTCTCCGCTCTTGGAGCGTGCGGGCAGCACGGGGGAGCCCGACGTGCTCAGAGGTCTCGAACAGTTCCGCGAACATCTGGGAGGCAGGCTCTGCATCACCTTGCCTCGTCCGATCGGCAAAAAACACGAGGTGCACAGCATCAACGTTGCGCTTGTCAAAAAAGCGATCAGCTTGCTTGACCGTGAGTCGCAGTCGCCTCGGCGAGACGCCCCCGCCCACAAGGGGTTGCCGCCCCTTCAACACCGCACGAGACTAGCGACATGAAGATAGCCCAAGAGCATTGGCCTTATTTGAAAGGCGAGCAGTACACAAACAGTTTGCGGATGAAGTTTGTCTTTGATAAACACGATTTCACCTACGTGACGCGGTTCCACATACTTGAACAACTCTGTGCGGGCAAGGAGGTCGTGCATCTCGGGTTTGTTGACCACACGCCGGAATCGATCAACAAGAAATTCAAGAAAGACAAATGGCTCCACGAGGTGCTCTGTCGCATGGCCAAGCGTTGCTACGGCCTGGATATCAATCAGCCAGGGGTCGACTACGTGAAGAACACCTTGGGCTATCAAGACGTCGAGTGCATAGACATTTTAAAGCAGGACAGCGCCGCGGTCTTTTCAAAAAAGTGGGATTTTCTGTTAATCCCCGATGTCTTGGAGCACCAGAACAACCCGGTTGATTTCTTGGCGGGGTTTGCCCGCAGATTCAAAGGTGTCGCAGAGGCCATCGTCATCACGGTGCCGAACGGGTTGGCCCAAGAAACCTTTCATGCGGCCAAACAGAATATCGAAGCGATTAATTCCGATCACCGCTTTTGGTTCACGCCCTACACTTTGGCTAAAGTGATCACCGAGGCCGGTCTGACGGTGAAAGAACTGCGGACCTGTCGCAGCGGCACCATTAAATCGTGGACCTGGCTTAAAAACAGATACTATGCCAAACGGCCATTAATCAGAAACAGCATCGTTGCCTTCGTCACTTGGTAAGAACCGGCAGGCGCCCGTTTGGTTCCGGGCGGGGCGTCCGGTATGAAAAAACCGGATCACCGGCTGAGGCATATGTGTGTGACATCAGGCGCTTCAATCTCACACAGTGAATGATAGAGGCGGTCCGCCTGATTAAATGCAGCCTGAATTGCGGTTTTGTCCTTCTCCCAGGGAAGAACTTCCAGCGGATAGCCGAGCAGTTCAACCACGCCTTGCATCTTATGGGTGTTGCCCCGGAACGGAATAAAAGGCACATGATGCATGGCTGCGAAGATATTCGGGTGCTGCCGCCCGCCGATCATCAGATGCGCCTTGGCGATGACAGCCATGGCCTGTTCATATTTGACCGGCGGTTGTATGATGACGAGGTCATGGCGGGCCTTGAGCGCCTCCGCGAGGGCGATATCCGTTTTCGCGTTGGCAAGAAAGACGATCGGCATCTGGTAGTGCTCGCGGATCAGGGTCAGCAGGAAACCCATCATCGAGGTGGATGTTTTTTCCAGCGCAGACGAACCTGTGACCCCGATAAACCGCGTCGGCAGACCGAGGCCTGCGGTGTGTCGGTCGATGTGTGCCGGAGTCAGTCTGGGCAGTGCATAAGCCGCATCCGGCACCAGCTGCGCGCGGATGCCTAGCGAGGCTAATTCCCGCACAGAGACCGGCTCCCTCGCGGCAACATAATCGACGGTCTGATAAACTTTTGAGACCACCTGTCGGGCGAGCAGGTTTTGACCCAGATCGACGGTCTGGTTCAAGGCGCTGACAAAGGCCCCTTTCTGTTTGAACGTGTAAAGCATGCCCATGAGCCGGATCAGGTGGCCGGAGCGGGAATGAATCGCGCCTTCCCCATTGAAACAGACCGTGTCAAACCCGTCGAAGAGGCTGAGCGGGATGTTGAGCCGGCCCAGACAGCTTTCGATCTTCTTCACATCGTCAGCCAGAATCGCCTGGGCCAGTTTCCGGTCGCAGGCGGTCCGCAGCAGCGGAATGTGCTTGTAGGGGAGTCCGGGGAGATCGAGCGGAATGAATTCTGCGAGGGGATAATTTTTTTCTGCGAGCCGTTTCAGCCCGGTAGACGTGGCCTGTCCACCCCAGTTGATCGCGTGCAGGGAATTGACGAAATAAGCTATTCGCATGAGGCCTCCGGCTTGAACCAAGCCCCGATTTTTCCTGCGAGTTCGGAGATCGGATCGTTTTCAAGCAGATGGAAGTAGGTGGCTGCGTCCTGCTGGACATCGAGGGCCGGCAGCGCGTGGAGAGGGGTCTGCTTGATATGCTGTAAGTCAAGGTGTTGCTGCAAAAAGGCCTGATAGAAGGGCTGCGGTTTGACCTGTTCCGGCACGAGCACATAAACCGGCTTCCCGGCCGCCATCGCCTCCGTGATCATCGAGCCGCTGTCCGCGGTGCAGAACACCACGTCGGCCGCGCCGAGAAATTTGGCGACCACCTTTTCCGGCTGATGATTGAAGTAAGTGGCATAGGCCACGGCCGGGTGCGTGTCCAAATGAGCTTTGAGTGTCTGTTCGAGTTTGAGTCCGGTGCGCCGGGAGGTGGTTATCAATAAGCGGGCTTTGTGGCGTTCAGCCAGTGCGAGAAGCCCTCCGGCCAACAGGTCCATCGACGAACGGTCATAACGGTAACCCGCACCGTCGCCGCCGACCAGGACGGCCCAGACCGTTTCGTTTTCCAGCTTCTGTGCTGCCCGGAACAGCCGGCCCTGCTCATTAATCTTTTCGCGATCAACCGGTGCGGGCGCGAGTTCCATTTGGATTTCGTTGTTTCCGGCCTGGCCGGTTCCAAGCGAAAGGACCACGGTGAAAAGCGCGGGGTTCAGGCCCCGTAACGAACTGCAGTAAATATTCTTGATGCCATACAGCCGGGCTATCCAGGCATTGATAAAAGAGGTGTCGCCACCCGCCGAAACCAGCCAGTCGAAACCGTCCGCGGCTTCAAGCTGCTTGGGCTCTTTGATGGTGTAGAGGAATCTGAGCAGCCAACGCTGCACCGTTTTAGGGGCCCGGTCGATCCATCCCGGATGGTTCAAAAGCACGCGAAGCGGATAACGCATGAACTTCAAACGGAGGCGGATCTGGAGAGTCGCCGGTTGCACCGGCATGAGTTTCTCAAGGCTCCCAAGCACGCCCAGGCTGCCCGTTAGGTGACCCGGCTTGTTATCTGAAAGAATGAGCAGGCGGATGGCGTTGTTCATGGCAGCACGGACCCTTCCTGATACAACTTAACAAGCGCCTGTGCGATCAGTTCGTGCCCGTTGGCATTGATATGTGTGCTGTCCGCGTAAAGGGTGTCTGGATGCCCTGCAAAAAGGTCATAGGCCTCGAGCAGGCGGCAGCGGGGATCCGAAGCTGCGGCTTTCTTGAGCAATCCATTGTATTTCAGGATGGCCGGGGTGCGGGCTTCGTCGGAATGCGGAACGATTTCGATGAGCAGAATCCGGGTGTCCGGCCGGCAGGCGGCGATGATCTCAGCCAGCCCGCGGGAAAACTGCTCAGGGGGAACCACCGGAGCGGTTCCAAAACGGTTGTTCAGGCCAAGCTGGCGACATGTTTTTTTATACTTCTTAACGGCTTTGCGGGCGATCTTCCGCAAAGGGTTGTCCGGATAATAAAGCACATAAGGGGAGTAGCGAAAGGTTTCCCAAGAGTCGGCCAGCCCGTACTGGAGGGTGACGATGTTCGTGGACGCATCGTAAAAGTCGCGGAAAAAATACTTCGCCTCCCGCAGCGTGGACATGGTAAAGCCGCAGTTGCACACTTCCGCTCCAAGCAGGCGGGCGAAGCGCTCGGGATACGCGTTCCCCCGGCATTCCTGTACGCCCAGCGTGTTGCAGTCACCCAAGCTAAGGATTCTATGTTTATGCACAGAGTGCCCCGTAAAACGCGACATAAGACTTCGCAACCGTTTCGATCCTGAAGCGTTCGCGGTTGGCTTCCTGGACAGCCCGGAAGAGAGCGCGGTAGGTCACATACTCACCCGCGACCTCCGTGATCTTTTCGGCCAGATGCTCCTGTTCGGCCCAAAGCGCAGCGTTCAGGATTTCCGTCACGTCGCTGACCGGCGTGCTGATCAAAACTTTGGCATAGAAAAAAGATTCAGCCAACACCAAGGGGAAACCCTCGGAATGGGATGAGATAATGACCAGATCCGCGTCACGCATGCGTTCGGGAATATTCTCGCAATAGCCCGCCAGTTTGATTTTCTCATTGAGGTGCGCCTCGTCAATCTGGCGTTGCAACATTTCCCGTTGCGGCCCGTCGCCGATGATTTCAAGCCGGAAGTCCAGTTTGAGGCGGGCCGTCTGCTCAATCAAGTGATCGAACCCCTTAATCGGATCGAGTCTTCCAATGGCCAGCATGCTGATAGGCGAGTGGCGTTCATCGCCCGGTGTGATCGCGAGCGGCACGATGCCGTTGTAGATCACCGTCGCACCCCGCTGAACCGTTCTCGCCGTAGAGAGTGATACGGCAGTGACATGGCGGACCTTCTCAAAGATCGCCCCTTTTCTCGGATTGTGTTTAGTCGCAACCTGACAAAGCGGCTGGAAGCGGCTCAGTTGGTAAACAATCTCAGTGGCTTTTGCGCAGTGCGTGTGAACAATGTCAAACCTTCTCGTCTTCAGCAAGCGATAGAGATGCCAAAAAAAACAGGGATTATACCGGCTTGTATGGGGAAGGAGAATCTGCCGGACGCGGTGATCGAGGTTGCGCACCAGGACGGGATTATCGTAGATAAGCGCTGTGACTTCATGCTCTTGAGCCAGTGCATTGCACAGGTTCACAAAAACTTTCTCGGCGCCGCCCCATCCATCGGATGCGATAAACTGGGCAATTTTCACAGCCACTCCTTCCCGTTCTTCGCGCCACGTCGGGTTCAGCCGCAGAAATGCCGCACCGCATCGACATACGCCTCGACGTTCGCCCACGGAACCTCGGGCTCCAGCATGTGCGTGGGGCAGCAGAAGAGCCCGCCCTTCGCGCCGGCGAGGGTCAGGTTGCGCCGCACTTCATCGCGCACCTGGTGCGGCGTGCCGTAAGGCATCAGCCGCTGTGTGCCGAGGGTCCCGTTGAAAGAGAGCCGGCCACC
>CAZXVN010000215.1:0-12111 GCA_964643945.1 uncultured Lentisphaeraceae bacterium
AAACTGATTGAGCGGGCGTGTGCGGGGTGATACGTAGCGGCGTGCCGCGCGTGTGGAGCGGTAAGGGTTGAACTTGATACTCATTGCGGTGTTCCTTTCTGGTGTGACAAAACGTCTGCCTTGACTGAGCCGGAATCCTCACTTGCGGCACCCGCCGCCGTGGACGCCAGACTCAAACCGGCCTCTTGACGCAATCTGTAAAGTGTCTGTGTCATAACGCTGCCCTTCCTTTCGCCATCATCCTCGCCTGCTTGTTTCGCGATGATGGCTAAAGGACAGGGCAAGGGCGTTATAAGACACTGAGATTGCGGGAAAGGCCGGCGGTGGCCCGGAAGGAACGTGGGGGTTGTGGAAGCCGGCGGGAGCGAGGAACGAGCGTACCGGCGGCCTGCCGGTCAGCCGCGCTGTCGGCAACGGGCATGACAAAGGCGGTAGCCCGCCGCCGCGAGTAACCGAAGCGTTGGCGTGACCGTGTGCAACGGCGCGGCGCGGGTTCCGGACGGGGCATGAGTGGCGGCAACGGCGGTGTATTGTGCCGGCCTTGGATTGGGAGGGTCCGGGAGGGAACAGGCCCGGCCCCAAGCTGCCTCAGGCGGTCCGCGCGTCAAGCGCGTGTGATTGGAGTCGCCGGAGTCTGCGCGTATCCCGCGCAAGCGCCCCCGCCCGGAGGGAATGGCGGCGGGGCGGCGGCGTCTGGCAGCGCCGCAGGCGATGACCTTTACGGCGCGGGGATGGGGGTCCCCGCGCCGTAAATATAACGGCCCCGGCCTCGCGTATCCGCGAAGCCGAAGCAGGTGATCGGGTGTTTGGACTTTTTGAGAATCAGCTGTTCTGCTATTCTACGCATACCACAGGGACGTTCTTTTCGAGTCTTGTAGCACGTCTTGATCTATAGCAGAGTAAGCCCTTGCTATTTTCGCTCTTATTTTTGATCCACACCAAAGTGATGAAAATGAAAATTCGCGCCATCACGTATGCGATGATGTTTGTTTTCGGTTTGACTGTCAGGGGAGACTTAATTTTTAATCACTCGGGATCTGCTGATCCTGTCTCAGAAGGCTGGCTGCTTGAAAGAACAGGAAGCGGCGTTGGGACTTCCCCTGAAATTGGCGACCAAGACGGCGTTATTGATGCCTGGTCGATCAATGATACATCGACCGGTACGGACTCACTGATATATCGGGGCAACATCTCTGCCTTACAACAAGTCAACATTGCCTCGAACGGATGGAAACTGTCGGTGTTGATACGTGTCGTTGATCTGCCCACGTTAACGAGTGGTTCCAACGCCGAAAACAACTCGATTGTCCTTAAAGTGCGGCCTGGGCTAGGAAGCAGGGACTTCGATCTCGTGATCGGGTACAATGTCGAACATGATCTTCCGGCTCTCATAGTAAATGGAATCAACCATTGGGGAACAAACAGCTATTCGCTGATCGAGGCCGAGTACACCGCAAAGGTTGGCGAATGGGGAGAAGCTTTGCTTACGATGTCAATCGATGGTACCCGCAGGTCTACGTATAGTGGTGCCAGTCCGAACGGCTCAGGAAGCCCCTATGTGGCATGGGGCGCGTCTGCCAGCACCACCATTGGACACGCGCATTGGTCCAAGGTGACATTCGATAGCTTGCCTGCTTTTGAGCAGCCCAAAATGTGCGCCTTTCGGGTTCTCCCGGATACTCATGTGCGATACCAAGTCACCAATATACGACGCGGAGTTTATTACCGCTTCGAGAAATCAACGAATCTGGTTGATTGGAGTTTTTTGACCGGAACTCGTCCAAATGATTATGGCGATCTAATTCATACGTGGCCGATAGCAAGTGAAAAACTTTTTTACCGTGTTGGAATTAAATGAGCCTTCCAATACAGCGCCTTCGAGCGCGGCGCCAACGAAAACGCCAACCGCATCATCCGCCGCTTCATCCCCAAAGGCTCGGACATCGGGGACTACACCCGTCGTCAGATCCAGGAGATCGAAGACTGGATGAACCGCCTCCACAGGGAATCGCTCAATGGCAAGACCGCCACAGAGGCAGAACGGGAGGAACTCAATAAACTCGCAGCCTAAAAACGTTCATTTGATCTTGCAAGTCGCCACAAACGCTGCACAAATCTTCCGCACCCTTGCGCCGATCCGTATCCCGCATCACACACGCACTCTCTCTCTGCCGCAACCGCGTCCCGCGCGATCCTGACGGCCCTGCCGACGCTTGCGGCACGCGGAAACGCTCGCCATCACCGAGGCCCTAACGCCGCGCTTGTACGCGCGGCTCTGCCAACAGCCTTCCCCACCCGCCGCCGCTTGCTCGTTCAGTTGCGGCGCATACGCCGCCTTCCCTCTCGCGCGGCCATACACCGTCAGCCCCCGCATCCGTGCCCTTGGCGTCCGCGCATCCCGCGTGCCTACACGCGGCAAGGGCTTTGCCTCTGCGCTACCGACGGACCGCGTCCTTGGTGCCGCCGGCGTACGGTCACCGGCGGGAATACAAAACATAAGGCATCAGCACCGGCCCAGCGCTCCCGCAATCCGCCCGTGGCTTGTCCTTCGTCCGCGCCCCTGATCGTCTTGCGGTTCGCGCACGGCCGTGCCGTCTCATTCCCCGAATACATCTGACGCGCTCCCGCGCTGTATTTTCCAGCGTGAAGTGTGCCACGCGGTACCCCCCTCAAAAAGCGGAGCGCATGCGGGCGGGACACACTTGAAATTTTCGAGGCGTATCTCATCCGTCCCGCCTGTTTTGCCTGTCGCATCTTCCCCCGCCGCCGGCAGGCACCCACAAAAAGCGGAGCGGGTGCGGGTCAACGTGGACTTAGATTTTTGAGGTGTCCCCGCCGTCCGCCGCAGGCGGCAAAAAGCTCGTCCGCGTGACCCGTACCCCGGAGCAAACTTCACCGCTGCGGCGCTTATTTCAAGGAAACACCATGAACGAAATCACAATCACGCTTGAACCCGAAGTCCTGTCCGAAAAATCGGTTGCCCTCAACCTGGTGCTGACACAAGACACCAGCCGCATTGTCATTCCCGTGCCCAGCAAAGACGTTGCGGCACTTGCGGCTGACACAATCCAAGAAGGCATCGAACATTTCACGTTGGGCGACGTGACAAACACAATCACGGAAGAACGGCCATGAAACAAACCGCCGGCAGCCCCCGCCTTAAAAACCTTCTCCGGTACCTGCGGCTCGCCGGAAAGCACAACCACCGCTGCCTGATGCAGCGGTCAGCATACAAACTGCCCTGACCCAGCGTTGACGGCGGGAACCGAAAGCCGTATGCTGTGGCCGTTTTAAAAACACCGCCCGGGCCGACAGGAGCGGGTGCGCCTGCCCGGAGAAACACGGAGAGTCGGATGAGCACGACCGATGGTCTGGGAGAGGCGTCCCCGGTAATCTCTGACAGCCGAAAACCGGCCTGGATTTTCCGTGCGTCCCGTGCCAAATTGCTACCTTCCTGAAAATGCAAACATCCATACCGTTACGACTCACCGTTTGGCGGCGTCCCGCTTCCACAATCGCCCTGGGGGTGCTAAAGATCCTGGTTGTCACCCTGATTGTGCTCACCGCTCCGGAATCCTCTGCGCAGAACGCGCCCAACATGGATTTGACCACGCAAGCCATCCAGGCACGCATCCGGCAAATTCACACAGCCGATGTCACGCTGACCGTGCTGGGGACCGACGGCAAGCCACTGGCCAACACCCAGGTCATCATCGGCCAATCACGCCACAAGTTCCTTTTCGGGTGCAACGTGTTCGGCGTCCGCCCGTTGGAGGCTAGCGACGACCAGAATGCCTATCAGAAACGCTTTGCGGGCTTGTTGAACTTCGCCACACTCCCGTTCTACTGGGGCGCGTACGAAAAGATCGAGGGCAAGCCCGACCATGGCAGACTCCGCGGGATGGCCCAATGGTGCAACGACCAAGGTATCCGCCTCAAGGGACACCCGTTGTGCTGGCAGCAGGTGTCGCCACCGTGGCTGGAGGGCATGCCGATCAACGAGGTCGAGAAGCTGCAACTCGGCAGGATCACCCGCGAAGTGACCGCCTTCCGCAGTGATGTGGATACGTGGGATGTCGTCAACGAGGCCGTCGCCATGCCCGACTACAAGCAGGAAACCACTCGCATCCCGGAACTGGCCCGCACACTCGGCACGGTGGAGTTGATCAGCCGGACCTTCACCACCGCCCGCGCGGCCAACCCCAAGGCCACGCTGCTCCTCAACGACTACGATACGTCTGGCAAATATGAGAAGCTCATTACCGACTGCCTTGCAAAAAAGATCCCCATCGACGTCATCGGCATCCAGTCGCACCAACATGCCGGATACTGGGGCGCGGAAAAGACATGGGACGTCTGCCAGCGGTTCGGCCGGTTCGG
Source organism: uncultured Lentisphaeraceae bacterium (assembly GCA_964643945.1). Classification (GTDB taxonomy): domain Bacteria; phylum Verrucomicrobiota; class Kiritimatiellia; order RFP12; family UBA1067; genus JAHFSX01. The sequence continues at coordinate 4,381 of CAZXVN010000215.1, forward strand.
CAAACCTCTGCACTTCACCGAGACGACATTTATATCGGCCGAGCCAAAAAAGGACCAGCGGTGGTCCGGCCCGTACTACACGGACTGGCCAACCACGCCGGAGGGTGAGGCGCGCCAGGCCAAGGAAGCGGCTGAGTTCTACACGGTCCTGTTCTCGCATCCGGCCGTCGAGGCGATCACGTGGTGGGACTTCTCCGACAAGGGCTGCTGGCTGGGAGCCCCGGCGGGCCTGCTGCGCAAGGACATGTCGCCCAAACCCGCCTACGCGGCATTGCTGAACCTGATAAAGAAGGAATGGTGGACCAGCCCGCAGACGTTGACCACCGACGCCGCCGGCGTGGTGAGGTTTCACGGGTTCCTCGGCACCTACATGATCGCGACCGACAAGAGCCGCGCCACCTTCGACGTGTTCACATCCAGGGTCTCCAGCGTGAATGTCTCAATTCGTTAGAGAGGGCAGCAAGCTGCCGCTAAGCTGCGTTTCACCGGAAGGGGCGGGGTATGCCGCGCGGATAAAGGCAATTATTTCAACTAACGGGCCGGGGTAAAGGGCTTGGAGCCGATTCAGCAAAGACTTTAGACCAGCGGTTCCAAATCAAACATTCTTCGAGTTGCGAAGTTGCTGGATAGCGCGATTAGGAGCGGGCGGGGTGGCGATCCACAGGTTTCACGAAAAAATATTTCTTCGGATCGCTTTTTTTATTGCCCAATACTCCTACGTATAGCAACTTAGCCGTATGAAAACAACCATCACCAGCGAAAGTCGGCACCACCGCTTGAGGGAGGCATGCCGGCGTGAACTCGGAACCCTCGGCCTGTTCATCGAGGGAACCCTCTGCAAGATCCAGCGTCCGGGACGCAAGCCGCCTGCGTGGCAGTTGACCTTCAAGCAGGCGGGTAAGACCCGCACGATGTACGTGCCCGCCGAACTGGTTCCGGAGGTTCAACTGTGGGCAAAAGAATTCAAACGGCTCAAGCAACTGATCCGCAAAGTCACGACGCACAATCTGGCCATCACCCGCCCCCCGCTGAAGCCCGTCTTCGCCGTGGTGCCGTAGTAAATCTGGATATCGTCCGCGTAACTCGCTGGCACCTGTATCCGCAGTTCGATGAAGTCGTTGAACCCCAGATCGAGGTCCGGCCTACTAGCGGAGGGAATCGTTCGCGATACCTGCGCGTCCGTGCCGCTGGTGGTGCCGGAGAGGACTCCGCCAGAGACCGCCGCGCCTGTCACCTGGGGGGTCGTCCAGTTCTCGAAGTTTCCCGCCGTATTCCACTCCACCGCGTAAGTGCCGTTGAGCGGAGTCGCCGGATCCACCACGATGGGCAGCGCACTGGTGGCCAGCGGGAGAAAGAGGCTGAGGCAGAGCGCGCGTGCGGCGCTCTTCAGGGTGTCAAGGTGGTTTTTAATTTGCTTCAAAACACAAAACGATATTACGCAAAAGACCAACTGATCCGCCATGTCACTGGCCGCATAACTAAAACGTCTGGTTTGAGATGTCCGCAGTTTCATCGTTCAGTTTCTCTCCCTGATGCGAATTAACAATCCATCAGGTTTGCCCGCTTCAACATGACGCGTCTAACTGCCCAGTCATCATACAAAAAGCCCCTATACATTCAGCATAAGGGCTCCCATGCCAATTCGAGCATAGTCTATAAAGGACTGGCACTCACCTCAAGGGGCGCTGCGCTGTAGTCGTGAGCACCACAGTCTTTAATATAAGATGATCAAAGTCCCTTTAGGATGATCAACCGCACCGACAGCGGCGGCGGTGGTTGCAATGACCAAATTATCAAAACTCTGGTTGTTTCCACCACCACCGAAATCACCGCCATTGATGCGAATTCGATCAACGCCCGCGAGTTCTCTGCCTGTCACCGTGGCCAGCGCAGCACCGCTCACATCGACGGGGGAGCCGGCCGTCCCCACCCATAGCTCGACGGTGCTGGTCGCACCTGCGCCCAGCGTGATTTTAACAACGGCGGTTTTCATGCCTGGATAATTCAGTTCCGTCGTCGGGGAAACACCATTCATGCTCCATTTATCATGGCCCACTGTTGGCCAGGTGTTGCCGATGAGGAACTTTTCACTCGCCCCCACAAAAAACGTGAGTCCGCCATATGAGCCGTCTTCTGTTGGTTTGGCAGAGTTCCCCCAGTCGAAGGAAACCCAGAGCGTTCCGGAAGAAGGGAAAGCGGTAGAAAAAATTCGAAATGAAGGATCGTTTCCTGTCGCGACACCACCCGTGACATTGATAGAGGAGGACCACGCACCACTGAAGCCCGTACCGCCGTTTTGGCCGTTAAGACCGCCGTCGGCATAACTGAAGTCATCCGCTGCTGCCCACTCCATTTTTTGGTTGATCATGATGTAGTTCGGGGATGCGTTGGTTACATAATGGAGATAATAGTTGGGGGTTCCGCTCTGCACCAAAGCTCCTCTGCCAAAGTTGCTGAACGTGCCAGCGATGCCATTAGTGGCAACGGCGATCGTCCGGCCATCACCATCGATGGTACCGTTGATCACGAGGGTCGCCCCGCTCACATTCAGAGTCCCTCCGACAGAGAGCTTGCCGCAGGAGGTTCCGGAGCCGATCCCAACCCTGTTCGTCGAACCTGCGACAAACGTTACATCCGAGCTCGCCGTAAGCACCCCGCCATCCGCGATGTCCAGAGTTGCCGCCCCGACTACCGTTAGCGACTTTATGTTCGCCGCCGAATCCAACGTGGCGACCGCCCCGCCAAGAACACACGCGCTATCGGAAGCCGAAGGCTCGCCGTCCGTCCAATTCGCCGCATTCGTCCACGAGCCGGTTGTATCCGCATTGAAAGCGGTGTCGTAGGTAATCGCGCCGACTTCGATGGCGGTGGTTGCGATGACCAAATTATCAAACTGCTGATCATTGTTACCCAAAATGCGAATGTTATTAACGCTCGAGAGTTCCCATCCTGTGATCGTTTGCATCGCAGGACCTCTCACATCGACGGGGGAGCCGGCCGCCCCCACCCACAGACTGACGGTCTCGTTACCTGTGCTGGACAGCTCGATTTTGGCAACGCCGGTTTTCATGCCGATATTCGATACCCCCGTCCCGCTCCAATTTGGATTGTCCCAGTCGTTGCCGATCTTGCCCTTCTCAGTAGAACTCCCCTCAAAAAACGTGAGTCCACCCCAAACGCCCCCACTATTTGAACTAACGTGCTGCCAGTCGAAGGACAGCCAGAGTGTTCCAGTAGAACCGACTGTGGTGTTACCCAAGGTATTACCCAAATCTGCCATGGAATATCCGGACCCTTGCGCGACACCACTAGTGACAGTTATTTGGCCGCTACCGTTATACCAGGAACCCCCGAAGCCTGTTGGTGTAGTATTGCCCCCCGTGTTGAGTTCTGTGCCGTCGGCATAGCCGTTGAAGTCTTGAGACCAGATAACGTTTGCTTGCACGCTTGCTGCCAACAGCAGAACGCTCAAATAAACGATACTTTTTAACTTTCTCATCGCATTTCTCCTTGTCTTTTTTCATCGATGGCGAAACAGCCATCTTCTGATGACTCCAGTGGTCTTGCGGCATACCCGGTCGCACACTTCACCCGTTCGCGCCGCACAACCGATTTGATTGAGTCAATATAAGTGCAACAGATTCCTTGTCTGAAGTCCACCGCCTTTCTCGCTTCCTCTATCCTCCAAGTGGAGGATGGCGGAACATGCATATGTGACATGAAAAGGACACATGCGACACGCCAAACGGCTCGCGAGGACGCTCGCCCTCCACGCTCAGGCCACATTCTAGCGCATCTGGAGGGTGAGACTCTGTCGAGCCGTGTTTTTCAACATGCGGCTGGGCGGCTAGAAAATGGTGATGAGCGTGCCGGGTGGACCGACACTCAACAAAAGGCGGTTGCCTTTGATAGATAGCTTGGCAGGCACGCCGGCAATCGTGCCTTCAGCGTTAGCGAAAGTCGCTGTGCCCAGCGAGTCGGCCTCGATCAGCGTAAAGACCCGGTAGGGCGGATAGCCTGCCCCTGGCGCAACCGTGAAGAAGCAGGTGGCGAAGTTGAGGTTGGTGAAACTGAGCTGCCCGCCGCAGGTCAGCGTGCTGTCCGTCAGATTCAGCACGCAACTAAGTGCCGCGCCGTCATTCAACGTGATGCTTCCGCCGTAGCTGCCATTACCACCCAAGAACGCCCCGGAAACGACGGTCAGCGCGCCCAGCGCGCCCGAGCTGTCACCGTCGATCCGCAGCGTGCCGTTGCTGACTGTTGTCGTGCCGCCGTAGGTGTTGGTGCCGGAGAGGGTGAGCATGCCGGTGCCGGACTTGGTGAGGCCTGACAAGGTGCCGGAGATGACCCCGCTGAACGTGCTGTCGGTACTGCCATTTACCGTGAGGCGGGAGAGCGGCCCCAGGGCAACAGACGTGCCGGCAACGCCCTCAAGCCCCGCGACGGTTTGCAGGACGTTGTCCAACTCGAGAGCCGCACCGGCTGTTGTGAGGTTTACCTGGGTCGAAGGGTCGAGGATGTTCGTCTGCTGCGCATTGACTGTTAGGTTATCCACACCGCCAATCATGCCTGGATCGCCGCCATCCGTGCCGAAGGCCAAGTAGCTGGTTCCCATGCCGGTATCGAGCGCATAACTGCCGAGAACACTGCCGCCTTGAGTGACGATGAGCCGCGTGCCGTTGCCGGAAAACGGCGAACCCGTGCCGGCCGCATCCGCGAGGTAGAAGCCGAAACTGTCGCCCCCGGTCGTGGAGCTAAAATTCTGCACCAAGTTAGTATTATTGAAAATCTGAATCCCCGTGTTGTTGCGGTACAGGAAGCCGAACTCGCCGGAGTTCGCAACGGGCCAGCCACTCCCTGTCGAGCTCATGGCGAAACTGGTCCATTTGTCGGGGGTGCTGGTGCTCCCTTTGAACATATCGAAAGTGATCTTCAGCGGTCCCGCCACATTGGCGCTGGACAGGGGCATTCCGCCGAGTGTGGCGCTGGCGCCAAAGGCGAGCAGCAAGTAATCTGCATTGCCCGTGCCCCCCGGTTGTCCGACATCAGTGGCGTTGCCCACCTGCGCGTTGCCCGACGGTGTCCACGATTTCGTCGCTGAAGATCCGCTCTGGCGATTGGCGAGATTGTAATTCAAGTCGTAAGTGTTGGGGTTTCCGTTCGCAGTGAAGTTGTCCGTGAGCAGCAGCGTGCCACTGAGCTTCAAGGTGCCAGTATTCACCGTCGTCGCGCCGGTGTAGGTGCTGGTTTGGGTGAGCACCATTGTTCCGGCACCGACCTTGGTGATACCGTACGAACCGCTATCATGGTAGAAGCCGGTGATCGTCAGGGTGCCCGCATCCACGCCGATGGTGGTGTTGCCGTCGATGGCGTAGCCCGGACCGCTGCCGCTGTTGCCATATGTCATGCTCAGCATATTGTCGCCGCCAAGGTTGCGGACCGCGCCGTGGCCGCCGACGCCGGTGCCGACCACATGCATGTGCTCGTCAAGGCTGATGTTGCCCTGAAGGGCGAGCGTGGCACCACTTGCGAGCAAGGTCCAGGAAGTCGCACTCCATCCGCCCACTCCGAGGGCCTTGTTATTGGCGACCACCAGCGTTCCGCCATTGATGTGGGTGGCACCGCTGTAGCTGTTGTTGCCGGTGAGCAGGGCTGTTCCGTCTCCCTGCTTGTTGAGAGACGCGGTTCCACCCTGACCTTCCCAAAACTGAACGGCGCCGTTGGCGGTGAGCGTGCGCCCGGAACCGACGTTCATGACCAACTCACCGGCGAGCAGAACAGTGTTGGAGATGGTGAGGTTTTTGCTGTCGGACGCGATGGCAATGGTGCCGCCCAGGGAGGGCACTTCCCACACCCCAAGCTTGGCGGGAGCCATGATGATCGGCTGGGAGCCTTCGATGACGATGTTGGTGGTCAGTCCGCTGTTGAGGGAGATGTTGCCCCAGCCAGTGAACGCATCGACGCTCATGGTGCCGTTGACGGCGTTGGAGTCGAAGACGTAGTCGGTCCACTCGCTCCACGAGTCTCCCACATAATTGGTCCCCGTGTTGAAATCAGAGTCGGTGCTGCCTGTCCAGATGTTGGCGGCATTGGCGGATACGAGGGTGAATATAGCGGCGAACGCCGCTCCTGTTAACATCTTGACTGTCATGTTCATGTTTGCCTTTCTTCTGATGGTCGGCTGAGTACCGACTCATACACTTCACCCGTTCGCGCCACACAACCGATTTGATTGAGTCAACATAAGTGCAACAGATTCCTTGTTTGAAGTCCACCGCCTTTCTCGCTTCCGCTATCCTCCAAGTGGAGGATAGGCATTTATTGTTTGATGCTCGTCTAATCGGTGTCTAATCGGTGCTTGACCCAAAACGAGCGGTTTTGTACATTATGGACATGAAAGGAGCGGGTAAAGTATGACCACACTGAGCATTGCGGAGGCCCGAAACGGGCTTGCCGAGGCGATCAACCGCGTGTCTTACGGCGGCGAGCGTGTTGTTTTCGCACGACGCGGCAAGCCAGTCGCCGCCCTCGTGTCTCCGGAAGACCTCGCGTTGCTGCAGCGGATGGAAGACGTTCAAGATCTCCACGAAGCCGCAAAGGTTCTGAAGGCGTACGACCGTGATGCGTCGGCATTCAAAAGCCTTGACGCATACTTGAGCGAAAGAAAGGGTCGCGCATGAAGTATGCTGTCCGCTTGGACGGGCGTACGCGCAAAGTTCTTGACGGTCTCGCCGGAGAATTGCGCGGTCGTCTGGTGCGCAAGCTGCTGGCGCTAGAGGGCAACCCCCGTCCAGCCGGCGTGGAAAAGTTGTCTGGAATGGACGACATTTACCGTGTCCGTGTCGGCGACTGGCGCATCGTATACGCGATCCGTGATCGCGAGCTGGTCGTGATCGTCATCCGTATCGGTCACCGTCGCGAGGTGTACCGACACTGTGTGAGCTCCATTCTTGTCTGTCCCTCTGTTTGCCCCAGTTGAAGTCCATGCAGAAGGCGCGGATCGGCTCCGACAGTGCCGCGCCGCTATCCTTTGGCTCACCGGTGACAATGCCTGTCAGCAGCGTCAACACCTAGAATCTAGCATCCTCCACTTGGAGGAAGGCCCTTCCCACAAGAAGACTTGTTATCGGCCGCGGGAATATGACATTGTTTTCCCATGTTCCGGGTTCCCTCCATTTTTATTTTCTGCTTCGTATCAAGCGCACTCCTGGCCCAGCAACAGGTCTATACCGATATCCTCGCAATCAAGAGGTTGACTCCGATAGAGGCGGAGTTAAGGCCACCCATCCGTTTGACGGGGGTGGTCACACATGTCTTTCCTTGGCATCCGAACTTGACGTCTTTTACCCTGACGGCGACCAATGATCCGAACGGCATTGCTGTTTTTGCAACGTTGGAACGCGTAGTTGCGGTCGAAAAGGGCATGATTGTGGTAGGTGATGGCACCGCCGATTTTCGAAAGACCTCGCCGGTCGCCACGTTGGACACCCTCGCTGTGATCGGGCGCATGGAATTGCCGCCTGTTCCATTAAAACGGCTTGCCGACCTGCACGAGGAAATGTATTTCAACCAGAGTGTTGCGCTCACAGGGGTTGTCCGAAAGAAATACCTGCTTCACGAGAACAAGCGCACCATCATGCAATACGAGGTGCAGAACCTGGACGGCACCTTTATTGTCTTTTTCCAGAACCCCGATCTGGACGGCTACGGCTGGGACGCGCTCATCGACGC
>CAZXVN010000216.1:0-3447 GCA_964643945.1 uncultured Lentisphaeraceae bacterium
GAACACCCTGGCGAACGGGGGTGGAACCAGCTATGCAGACTCAGGCAGCGCGACCTTCACCATGGGCTCCGCCAACGTGACCTTGTATGCGAAGTGGATATCGACAAACACCTACACGGTGACCTACAGCGGCAACGGCAACACAGGCGGCGCCGCGCCGACCGACAGCGGCGCCTACTTGAGCGGCGCGACCGTGACCGTGCTGACCAACTCGGGCGCGCTGGCAAAGACGGGCTGCGCATTCTCAGGCTGGAACACGTCGACGAACGGACTCGGCACCGACCGCGCGGCCAACAGCACTTTTACGATGGGTTCCGCCAACGTGACCTTGTATGCGAAGTGGATACCGACAAACACCTACACGGTGACCTACGACGGCAATGGCAACACAGGCGGCTCCGCGCCGACCGACAGCGGCGCCTACTTGAACGGCGCGACCGTGACCGTGCTTTCAAATTCGGGCATGCTGACAAAGGCGGACTTCACGTTCACAGGCTGGAACACGGCGACGAACGGGACTGGGACCAGCTATGCCGCCTCAGGCGGCGCGACCTTCACGATGGGCTCCGCCAACGTGATCCTGTATGCCCAGTGGGCAGAGACGAACATCTACACATACACGATCAACAGCGCCAAGATCACCCTCACCGGCTACACCGGTCCCGGCGGCGCAGTGGTTATCCCAGACACCATCAATGGCCTGCCGGTCACCAGCATCGGGGACTATGCGTTCTACGATATTGCCAGCCTGACCACGGTCTCGATCAGCACCAATGTCACCAGCATCGGGGACCGGGCGTTCTTTAGCTGCACCGGCCTGACCGGCGTCACGATCCCCGCCAGCGTCACCAACATCGGAAGCTGGGCGTTCCAATTCTGCACCAAACTGACCAGCGTCACGATCCCGAGCGGCGTCACCCGTATCGGAGAATCCACCTTCGACTCCTGCACCGGCCTGGCCAGCGTCACGATCCCCTTCGGCGTCACCAGCATCGGGGAGTGGGCGTTCTACAACTGCGCCAAACTGACAGGCGTCACGCTTCCCGCCAGCGTCACGGGCATCGGGAACTGGGCGTTCAAATCCTGTGCCAAGCTGACCGGCATGACCCTTCCCAGCGGCGTCACCCACATCGCCAACGGGGTGTTCGAGTCCTGCGCCGCCCTGACGGGCGTCTCAATCCCCGCCAGTGTCACCAGCATCGGGAACTCAGCGTTCTATTCGTGCACCAGCCTGACCGGCGTCACCCTTCCCGCCGGCGTCACCAACATCGGGGTCTGGGCGTTCGCCTCCTGTACGAAGCTGACCAGCGTCACGATCCCCAGCGGCGTCACTCACATCGGCGACCGGGCGTTCGATTCCTGCTCCAGCCTGACGGGCGTTACGATTCCTGCCAGCGTCACGAGCATCGGGAGCGGGGCATTCGATTCCTGCGCCATCCTGGCCGGCGTCACGATTCCCGCCAACGTCACCACCATCGGGGACTGGGCGTTCTATTCCTGCGCCAAGCTGCCTGGCGCCACCATTCCCGCCGGCGTCACCCGCATCGGAAACGGAGTGTTCGAAGCCTGCACCAATCTGGCCAGCGTTACAATCCCCGCCGGCGTCATCAGCATCGGGGATTGGGCGTTCTACTCCTGCACCAAGCTGACCGGCGTTACGATCCCCACCGTCGTCGCCAGCATCGGGGAGTGGGCGTTCGCTTCCTGCGCCGGCCTGACAGGTGTCTATTTCAAGGGGGATACGCCCGTCCTTGGTTCTAATGTGTTCGATTTAGCAACCAGTGTGAGCGTCTACTACATGCCAGGGACCGCCGGTTGGCCGACACCAGCACCTGCGCTCTTTGCAGGACGACCGACGGTGCTGTGGAACCCGCAGGTGCTCAGCGGTGCCGGCTTTGGCGTGGCGGCGAACCACTTCGGTTTCAGCATCACCGGCACCAGCGGCATGATCGTGGTGGTGGAAGCCAGCACCGACCTGATCCACTGGTCTCCGCTGCAAACCATCCCTCTCACCGGCGGTGCGTTTTCTTTCAGCGATCCCGACTTGGCGGAAAGCCATGCCGCCCGTTTCTACCGCCTACGCATGCCGTGATTTCACCTATAACTATAAGAGGATTACGATTAAGAATACGATTAGGATTAGGAGGCGGCGCTTCCATTCATAATCGTAATCTTTGTCCTAATCTTCATCTTTCAAAGAGTGGAGGGTCACGCTTCCGCGTGACTGCGGGGAAAGGTGATCTTTTTGTTTTTTGGCGCGCCAAGCGCTTCATCCTCGCAGCCCTTGTCCTCGCGCTGGCGGCATCTTCCGGTGCCGACGAAAAGGCAGCTCCGCAGCGGACCCTTGAAATCACCGGAAAATATCTGCTGCTTCCGATTTCGAACGACAACCCGCAGAGATCCAGACTTCAGGTGAAGGTCGGCGAGGTGCTGATCCATTCGCTTGACGTCGACTTCGCGCCGGCGCCGGACGCGATCGACTGGTGGGCCTACCTCGACGCGTCGGAGTACGTCGGCAAGACCGCGGAGCTGTTCACGTCGCCCGCACCGGCCGTCCTTGAGCTGATCAAGACCGGCGACGCCCTCCCGAACCTTCAGCCGCTGTACGATGAAGCGCTTCGCCCCCAGCTTAGATTTTCGCAGATGCGCGGCTGGAACAACGACCCGAACGGCATGACGTACTACGACGGCGAATACCACCTGTTCTGGCAGAGCAATCCCGCGGGCTCGAAGTGGGCCAACATGTACTGGGGCCACGCCGTGAGCAAGGATCTCATCCACTGGGAGGAGCTGCCGCACGCCATCCGCCCGCAGGGCGGACGGCTTGACCCCGCGAAGAAGCATCCGGCCATGATCATCGCGAAAGGTTTCTCGGGAGCCGGCAACGTCGACCTGCTCAACACCTCGGGCCTCCAGACCGGCAACGAGAAGCCCATCGTGCTCGTGTACACCGATTACGGCGGCGACGGCGAGGGCCTCGCGTACTCCAACGACCGCGGCCGGACCTGGACCTGTTATGAGAAGAACCCGATCATACCCAAGACCCGCGAGCTGGGCGGCAACGACTCGAAGCTGGTCTGGTACGCGCCTGGCAAGCACTGGGTGCTTGTGCACTTCACGACCAGCGGGTTTCGCGGCTTCACGTTTTTCACCAGTCCCGACCTGAAGACGTGGACCCGGACGTGCCAGCTTCCCGACTTCTGGGAGTGTCCCGAGCTGTTTGAAATCCCGGTCGACGGTGACACAGCGAACACGCGCTGGATTCTCTGGGGCGGCGACGCGAAGTATCTCGTCGGCACCTTCGACGGCAAGACCTACACGCCTGAGAGCGCCGTGAAGAAGCAACTGCACTGGGGAAGCTACTACGCGTCGCAGTGTTTCACGAGGGCGCCGAACGGCCGCGTGATCCAGGTCGGCTGGACGCGCGAGTTCCCGATCCCCGGCATG
>CAZXVN010000217.1:0-8074 GCA_964643945.1 uncultured Lentisphaeraceae bacterium
CAGTTCGTTCGAGGCACGCCGGAAGCCGGCTTGGTGATCGGCGGGCAGATGGTTCTCTGGGAATGCGGCGGCGACAGCGCGCTGCCCCAGCTCCGTGCCACCGCCATTCCGCGCCACGAGCGCATTCACAGCCCCGACGCCGGCAAGACCTATGCGGATTTCGACCGGCGGTTCAAGGCGACCGACCAGCTTCTCGATCTTCTCTTGCACTCGTTTGCCGTAAAGGCGGAAGGCCTGCTGAACTCAGGCGACAGCGTTTTCGACCAGGCGCTTGTGCTGACCGTCGACCCTTCGCCCGCGCTGAAGCAGGCTGTTGTCCGCTACACCCTCGACGGGAAGAAACCGGACATGACGTCGCCGGTCTTTGCGGGGCCGCTGCGGGTCACAGGCAGCACGCAGGTCAACATGCAGGCCTTCGACGCCAACGGTCGGGAAGCGGGCTACCCGCGGCTGACAAAATACGCGTTCCGTCCGCTTACAGGAACCCTGAAAGGCCTCCTGACCCAAGAGCGCTTCCGGCAGAACCGGTATGCCGATCCGGTGACCGTCACGCTCCGGTCCGCCGTGGGCGGCGAGATCCGGTATACGGCGGACGGCAGCGAGGTCAGCCTGGCCAGCGCAAAGCCCTATAGCGGGCCCGTCAAGATTGACAGCGGCTCTTTGACCGTGCGCGCCGCGGTCTTTCTGAACGGCACGAAGCAGGGCGAAGAGTGGAGCGAAGACCTGCTCTGGGTGAATTACGAGAAAAACCTGACGACAGGCAAGAAGGCGGCGGCGGGTCAAGGCCTGCCGCAGGACACGCCGACCCCGGCCGCGGAATTTCAGGCCGGCAATCTTGCCCTGAACGGTTCGGCGGACAAAGACAACCACTGGAGCCTCAATCCCTATCCCGCCTGGCTGAAGGTCGATCTCGAGAAGGCCGCCAAGATTGACCGGCTCCAGCTTTACTGCTGGTGGGGCGACGACCGCAGTTATAAGTACACGATTGATCTCTCGGTAGACGATGTGACATGGAAACGTGTCGTCGACGCGTCGCAGAATACGCAGCAGACCAGTGATCAAGGGTACCGCCACACGTTTGCGCCAACACAGGCGCGGTATATCCGTGTGACGATGCTCGAGAATACGGCCAACAGTGCCGTACACATCTGCGAGCTCAGGGCGTACAAAACAAAGTAGGATGTGACAAGGGGGTTTTCATGCATAGCCGGTTGAATACGTTGTTTCTTGCCACAGCGGCCATTTATCTGATTGTCGGACTCAGCCCAGCCCGGGCCGCGAAAGCCGCGCCCCGTCCGGCGATTGCACCTCCCGCCGCCGCGGAGGACCCGATCAAGACGGTCACAGGCAGGCACGTCACCTTGGAGTTCCGAGAAAGCGACTTCAAGCTGCTCAAAAGCCAAGAGGACTATGTCGCCTTCTTGGACAACGTGTACGACAAGATGCAGGAGCTGACCTACGCCAGCCCGCCCATGATTCTGCGCGGACACAAAGACCTGGGTGCCTGGGGCACGGCCGGGGAAGACGGCGTCAGGATCGACTGGACCTGCGTGCCGGCGTTCATGACCGGCTTCAACACCGGCATGATCGAATTCGGCGTGGTCCACGAGATCGGCCATGTGTTCGACGCCCGCAGCTTTCCCCGCTGGTACATCACGCCCGGTTGCGGCGGCGAAACGTTCGGCAACATCAAGCTCTCCTACGCGCTGGAAATGCTGCTGCGCAAGGACAACGCCTATCGCATCGAATTCGGCCCCGGCGGCAAGCAGACCGGATATGATTTCAACAACAACTTCTACCTGCCCGCCGGCAAGAGCTATCTGGCCGCCGACACCGCCTGGGACAAGCTGGGGGTGGATGAGCTGCATGCGTTCCACATGACCCTGATCCGCCGATATGGCTGGGACGTCTACAAAAAATGGTTCCGCGCCTATTACCTGATCGAGGCGCAAAAGGACGGCCGCGCACCCAGCAGCTGCAACGATCCGGTACGGATCAACCTGGTCTGCGCGCTGCTGTCCGCGTTCTGCGGTGAGAATCTGGTTCCTGATTTCAAGCAATGGCGGATGCCGGTGACTGAAGCAAGCGTGAGCGAGGTGCGCAGGCGTTACCAGCTGAACGATGTCTGCGCCGACACCGAGAAGCAGTTTGCCCGTGAATACGCGGCAGGCAAGGTCACGCTGGATCCGCTGAGCCTGCGGATCACGGTGGACCCTGTGCCGGGCAAAACGATGTCCAAGGTCGGGTTCTTCTCCGTGCTGAAGACCGACGGCGCCGCGATCCGCTACACGCTGGACAGCTCGGCCGTAGGCTCGCCCTTTACCCGGACCTATACAGGCGTGCCCGTCGCCGTCAACGCGCCGGCGACCGTCAACGCAGCCTTGTACCTGCCTGGCAAGAAAGAGCCGGTCCTGAAGGCCAGCCTGAAGGTCACCCCGGTCAACACGCCGGCCGCAAAACCGGTTGCCGCAGCCACGGGTCCGGATCGTGCCTGGGCCGCCCCGGTGAGCTTTTCCGCCGCAGCGCCGGTCGCCGCCGACGGCAAGGCGGAGTTCACGTTCATCCCCTGGCCCGAGTCGGTGAAGCGCGCCGGCGGCGAGCTGGCAGTTACCGCGGCCGGACGTATCATCGCCTCGGACAAAACACTGGCGCCGCTGGCGCAGATCGTGTCGGACGAGTTGCTCCTGCTCACGGGCGTGCGGCTCTTGCCGGCCGTCGGCAGCGCCAAAGCCGGCGACATCGTGTTGGCGATCGATTCAAAGCTGCAGCCCGAGGCCGCCTACACGGTCACCGTGGGCGACCGCGTTACCGTAACCGGCGGCGCGTATCTGGGCGCGGCCCACGGCACGGCCCTGCTGCTGCAGGCGGTCCGCGCGGGCAAAGGAAACTTCTCCCTTCCAAAGATCACCGTGCAGGACAGACCCTACTCCGAGTACTACGGCCAGATGGTGGACATCGCGCGGCAGAACAATTCGCTGGAGGAACTCAAGGGCGTGGTCAACCTGATGCGCCTGTACCGCATGCGCTTTTTGCAGCTCCACATGACCGACGACCAAGCATGGACCTTTCCCTCGACCGCCTTCCCCAAGCTGGGCAAAACCAACTGGGCCACGCGCGGCGGGCCGGTGCCGAAGGTGTACACCGTTGAGCAGTGGAAGGAACTGGTCCGCTACGCCGACGCGCGCGGCGTGACCTTTGTGCCGGAGATCGAGACGCCCGGCCACAGCGGGGCGGCCCGGCGCGACGCACCCGAGGTCTTCGGGCCTGACGTGGCCGTGATGAACATGACCAACCCCAAGATGTACGAGGCGCTGGACACCCTCATCGGCGAGGTGTGCGAGGTCTTCAAGTCCTCCCCCTACATCCACATCGGCTGCGACGAGTGCAATATCGAGCCCATCAGCCGCGACGCGAACTCCGGCGAGTTCCGCAAGGCCCACGGCATTACCGACGGCACCGACCTGTTCGCGTGGCACATCGCCAAGATGAACGAGATCGTCAAGAAGCACGGCAAGCGGACCATCGCGTGGCAGGACGGCGCATTCACCGCCCGCGTGCCCAAGGACGTCATCATCATGGTCTGGCACATCGACGGCGACAACGGCGCGACGCCCGGGTATGTCCAGGAGGGCCGCCCGGTCATCCAGGTCACCTGGACCCCCTGCGTGTACCAGCCCGTGAAGGACGTCTACGAGTGGAACGCGTGGAAGAAGGAGTGGCCGCAGGGCGGCAAGATGCTCGGCGCCCAGCTGGTGCTGTGGGAGCTCTCCGGCGCCTCGGCCGTGCCGCTCCTGCGCTACAAGTCCGCGCCGCGTGGCGAGCGCGTGTGGAACCCCTACGCGGGCCTGCCGTATCCGCACTTCGCCCAGCGGCTCGAGGCAACCGACGAGATGCTGGACCGGCTGCTCACGGGGCTATCTGTGCGCGAGAGCGGGCTGACCCTGACGCTGGGCGACTGGCTCCGCGCCGGCGGCAAGGGCGACGAGGCGTCCGGCATCCTGCCCAAGTTCGCCATCGACGACCAGTCGACCATCGCTTTCCAATCGGCTGTTCCGGGCGTGTCCATCCGCTACACGACGGACGGCAAAGACCCGTCACCCGCCGCCGCGCTGTACAGCGCGCCGTTCAAGCTTTACGACAGCAAGAGCGGCAAGATAACGGTGAAGGCCTGCGCGTTCGGCAAGGACGGCAAGCCCGTCGGCGCCGTCTGGAGCCGCGACTATTATTTCAAGCCCTTGGCCGGCACCGTCAGCGGCACGATCCTGCCGGGCGACCGCATCAGCGAGCCTGTCACCGTTACGCTGACCAGCACCATGAAGGGCCAGATCCGTTACGCGCTCGACGGCAAGGAGCCCGCGGAGCAGTCGCCTGTCTACACCGCTCCGGTCAAGATCGACAAATCCGCGACCTTGGTTGCCGGGCTGTTCGTCAGCGGCAAGCGCGTGGGCGAACTGTGGCGGCAGGTCTTCAACAGCGTGGCCGTCGTCAAAAATCTCACTACCGGCAAACCGGTGACGGCCTCGGGCGTCGAGTCGGGCTGCCAGGCCGAAAACGCGGTTGACGGCATTGTGGAGCTGCAGCGCGCCTGGTGGGCCGGACCGTATCCGCAGTGGATCCAGGTCGATCTGACCCAGGTGTACAAGCTTGGCAGCGCCGAGGTTTTCCCGTACTGGGACGGCGGGCGCTACTACCAGTACACCGTCGAGCTGTCGATGGACGGCAAGGCGTGGACCAAGGCCGTGGACATGAGCGCCAACACCAAGCCCGCCAAGCCCGCGGGCGACCTTCACACCTTCGCCCCGACGAGCGCGCGCTACGTGCGCGTCAACATGCTCAAGAACAGCGCCAACGTCGGCGTGCACCTGGTCGAACTGCGCGTCTTCGAAGCCAAGTAGCCGCCCGCCGCCCGCAGAGCGGGAATCAACGACGTACGTATGAAAACAACGCTGAAAAAAAGGCTCCTTTGCGTTTCGCCCCGGATGCGGGCGATCGGCATCGGCGCAGCTGTCTCACTTGCGGCCGGCACCTTGCCGGCCGCCTCTGCCGCCGCGCCGCTGGCCTGGTGGAACTTCGATCCGGTTACGGGCAGCAACACGACGGACCTCATCAGCCGGCGCGTGGATGTGATCGGCGGAAAGGCCACGCAAGCGCCCGGGGTTGTCGGCGCGGCCTTGCAGTTCGACGGCTTCACGACTGAAATCGTGCGGCCTGCCGCGACCGCCCCGCGCCTGGACTGCGCCTTCACGCTGGAGGCGTGGGTGGCCTTGGGCGCTTATCCCTGGAACGAGTGCCCGATCATCGGCCAGAGCCGCGAACGGCTGGCGGGGTACTGTCTGTCCGTCGGACCGCGCGGCCAAGTGAGCCTGCAGCTGGCAGCAGGGGGCCAGTGGACGACGTGCACAACCGCCGACTTCGCCCTGCCGCTGCGCAAGTGGGCGCATGTGGCGGCCACCTTTGAGCAAGGGAAAGGCGCGGTGCTTTACGTCAACGGGCAGGAAGGCGGGCGCGAGACGCTGACGGGCGAAGTCACGTTCGCTTCAGACGCCGACCTGCGCATCGGCGTCATCGCCGCGCCGGTCAAGCCGTCCAACATCCACCGCGAATTCGGTACGCTCCCGGGGTGGTTCTCGCTGGACGGCATCGTGGACGAGCTCAAGATCTATGCGCGCGCGCTGAGCCCTTCGGACGTTCAGGCGGCCTATGCCGCCGTGCGCCCTTCGGACGAGCCGGCTCTGCCGCTGCGTGCGATGCCTTCCGGGCCGCCGGGCGCCGGGCGGTTCGGCGCGTATTACACCCGGCTGGAATACTACCCCGCATGGGATGCGTTGTGGCGGGTGGGCCCTGACCCCGACGTGCTGGTGCGCTTCGACGAATCTGCCGCGCGCGTGGTGTTCTGGCGTGGCACGCGATATTCTCCGGCTTGGGTTTCGGAAAACAACCTGTGGATGGCCGATCAAAGCGTGGAAGCCTGGAACAGCGAGGAAGGGTGCTTTGAGCACATGCAGGATCCGAAATGCCTCTACTCCCATGTGCGCATCATCGAAAACAGCGACGCCCGGGTCGTGATTCACTGGCGCTACGCCCCTGTCAGCGCGCACAACCACCTCTGGCGCCTCGACCCCAAGACCGGCTACGCCTGCTGGGTGGACGAATACTACACGATCTACCCGGATGTTGCGGGCGTGCGCAAGGTCATCTGGCAGCGCGGCACGCTGGGCAGCCCCCGCCAGTTTCAGGAGTCGCTGCCGTTCACACAGCCGGGGCAGTATTCCAGCAATGTCGTTGAGCGGGGGTTTTGCACCGTGGCCAACCTGAAAGGCGAGCAGGCCACGCTGTCCTTTGTCGCCTCTCCGGAGAAGGAGAAAGCGAACTTGCCGCCGGATCTCTGCATGCAGGTCTACCACTTCAAGGCGCAGAACGATCCGTTCATCATCTACGAGCCGGGCAACCGGATGGCGCATGTGAACGACCGCAGCGAGAAAGATCTGGCCCGGCCCGGCGCCTGCAATCACTGGCCGGTGGGACAGCTCCCGTGCGATGGCCGGACGAGTCAGGCACCCGATCAGCCGACCCATTTTCTGGGGTTCCCGATTTCATATCCTCCGCTGCATACCAGCGAGACCCGCGAATGGTGGAACGGCCTCTATGGCATGACGGACAAGCCGATAGAGGAGCTGGCGAAGCTGGCGCGCAGCTGGTCACAGGCGCCGGAGCTGGTGCTAAAGGGACAGGGTTTCCGCAGCGCCGGCTTTGACCGCGGCGAGCGGGCGTACCAGCTCTCCCGCGCGGAAGCGCCGGCCAGCCATGCGCTTGACTGCCAGATTCAGGCCAGCGCGGATTCTCCGCTGGTCAACCTGCCGCTGGTGGTGCGGAACTGGGGGACTGCAGGCGCGGCGCTGCAGATGGACGGACAGACGGTTCCCCGGGGCTCGCAGTTCCGCTACGGCCACCGCCATGAACTGGAAGGTTCCACGCTTCTGGTCTGGATCAAACGGGAGGCGGTCGTACCCGTGACGATACGGCTGACTCCTGAGTAATCGGCCGCCGGAGCGGCTTGTCAGGCCTCCGGGCGATAAACGGCGGGATAACGTTCATGAACGATTAAGATTAGGATAAAGATTACGATTATGAATGGAAGTTCCACCACTTGATCCTAATCGTAATCTTAATCATAATCCGTTGAAGTTATCGACGAGACGAAAACACGTATCGCGGCAACACACGGCAACAATACCCGCGTGTGGCACGAATTGCACCAATTGCGACTTTTTTGTGTCGTTATAGCGAAGTATAACGTGCAGACCTGTGCTATAGTCTATGGTGTTTACTTGGTTTGTATTTTCAAAACCGCACCCTGTTTTGCACCGCTGCACTAAAACGCCTTGGATCATCGCGTATGAGGTCAGAAGGTGTCATTCATTTTGCGGTTTTGGTCGTAAGTCACACAAACGGTCAAGCCGCGTTTGTCAACGAACGCGGTTAACGAGAAAGGTGGTTAACAAGATGAAACAATGCATCCCAACACTTCAACACGCTAACACGCCAGCACTTCATGACTCGCGCCTTCGTGCGTGTTTGAGTCAGGCATGGCGCGGCGCGGCCCATGCGTTTAGGTTTGGTTTATTTTCGGTGGCCGTGGCCGCCCTGCTGCCGCTCAGCGCGGCGGCGTCAACCTACTGGTGGAACGGTAGCGGTGCCGACAATAATTGGAATACCACCGCGAACTGGACAAGTGACGATGGCGGTGTGACCTACCCTGATGCCGCTACCGACACCGCATGCTTTACGGGTACTGTGCGGACAGTGGTGAACATGAACGGGGACAAGACCGTCTATCGTTTGGTGTTCACCAACTCGACTGTCAGCACTTGGAACATTACCAACAGCACGCTGACTGTGGCGGATGGCGGCGAAATCGTCTGTTATACGACGGCCGGCACTCCTTATACGATCACAAGCAAAGTCAATCTGCTCGGGAATGCGGCAATCCGCCATCCGACAGGCACGTCCCGCCGTTATCTAACCGTCGCCGGAACCATCACAGGAACGAACACGCTCACCATCGCTGCACAGA
>CAZXVN010000218.1:0-8033 GCA_964643945.1 uncultured Lentisphaeraceae bacterium
CAAACAGGCGGTGCTGGCGGCGCAGCCGAAGGAGGCCAAGGCGCGCATCGCTTGCGACAGCAAGTACTGGCTGTGGGTGAATGGACAGTTGGCTGTCTTTGAGGGGCAACTCAAGCGCGGCCCGACGCCGCAGGACACATACTATGACGAGGCTGAACTCGCGCCTTATCTCAGGTCCGGCACCAATACGTTCGCCGTGCTGGTCTGGTATTGGGGCAAGCACGGTTTCTCGCATAACAGCAGCGGCAAGGCGGGGTTGGTTTTCGAAGCGGAACTGGACGGCGTGTCCCTGTGCAGCGACACAAGCTGGAAGGCGCTGCGCCATCCGGCTTATGGCGACACAGTCGAACCCCATCCGAATTACCGTCTGCCTGAGTCCAACATCAGGTTCGATGCGCGCCTCGACATTGGAGCGTGGATGGTTCAGGATTTTGATGATGCCGCGTGGACTGCTGCCACGGTATTCGGACAACCGCCGGTCGCTCCGTGGGGCGGACTGGTGAAGCGGCCGATCCCGCTTTGGAAGGATTCAGGACTACGCGACTATGAGAACGCTGCGGCTCTGCCTTCCGTGAGCACAGGCGGTGTTGTCATCGCTACGTTGCCCTACAACGCGCATGTCACGCCCTGTCTCAAGATTGACGCGCCCGCCGGCCTGGTGATTGACATGCGCACGGATGACTATTTGCCGACCGGCAGTCCCAGCGTGCGGGCCGAATACGTGACCCGCGCAGGCGTTCAGGAATATGAGACGCTCGGGTGGATGAACGGACACGAGGTGCGCTACACGATCCCGGCGGGGGTGAAGATTCTGGGTCTCACGTACCGCGAGACTGGGTATAACGCCGATTTCATTGGTCGTTTCGAATGTGACGACGCGGGGCTCAACCGCCTGTGGGAGAAGGCGCGGCGCACGCTGTATGTCACGATGCGCGACACCTACATGGACTGTCCAGACCGCGAACGCGCCCAGTGGTGGGGCGACGCCGTGAACGAACTCGGCGAGGCGTTCTATGTGTTCGACGCGGCACGCGGTCCGCTGCTGGCGAAAAAGGGCATGCTCGAACTGGCCCGTTGGCAGCGGGCCGACGGCACGCTCTACTCGCCTATTCCAGCAGGCAGGCCGGCACTTGACGGTGCGCGGAAAGACAACAGGGACGGGACGTGGAATGCGGAGCTGCCGCCCCAGATGTTGGCGAGTGTGGGCTGGTACGGGTTCTGGACCTACTACTGGTACACAGGCGACCGGGAGACCATCGTCGAGGTCTATCCCGCAGTGAAGAAATATCTCAGTGTTTGGAAGCTCGGAGAGGACGGGCTGGCAGTTCACCGCGCCGGGGACTGGGACTGGGCGGACTGGGGCGAGAACGCCGACGTGGCCGTACTCGACAGCGCCTGGCTCTATCTGGCGCTGAAGGGTGCAATCGAGATGGCCCGGTTGACGGGTCATGAGGCGGATGTCGCGGAGTACCGGACGCGGATGAGCGTGATCGAAAAAACGTTTGACCCGGTCTTCTGGAAGAAGGAGTGCTACCGGTCGTCAGGCCACACGGGTAAGACCGACGACCGCGCGAACGCCATGGCCGTAGTCTCCGGGCTCGCGAAGCCGGAACGGTATGCGGCAATCCGCAGTGTGCTCTCGCGGGAGATGCACGCGAGCCCCTACATGGAGAAGTATGTACTGGAGGCGCTCTATCTGATGGACGGGCCGGAGCAGGCCGTGGAGCGGATGAAGGCCCGTTATGCGTCCATGATCGGTGAGGCGATCACGACGCTGTGGGAGAATTTCGGCGGCAAAAACGGCCGGAACGGCGGCGGCACCTACAACCACGCGTGGTCGGGCGGGCCGCTGACGATGCTCAGCCAGTATGCGGCGGGACTCGCGCCGACCGCGCCGGGCTGGAAGCGTTTTTCCGTGAAACCTCAGCCAGGGCCGCTTAAACGGCTCGATACCCGTATCTCGACGCCGCACGGGGATATCCTGATCTTGCTGCGTCGCGAGGATAACGGGCTAAGGCTGGAGCTGACCGCCCCGCCCGGGACACGCGCGACGGTGGAACTGCCGCAGCCGGAAGATGGTGCATGGCGGCGCGTGAGTTTAAATGGGCAAAAAGTGGTACAGTGTCGTCTGATCGAAGTCTCTGAAGGCAGACAGATTATCGTGGCGGAAAAGGATTTATAATGATACGCAGTTTAAGATTGTTAATCGTTGGAACATTGGCGGGCGGCATGCTCGCGGAGTCAAGCCTGTGCGGCGGGCTGGAGGCCAAGGTGGCACCGTACAAGGGACGGAACGTCATCTGGGTCAATAGAAAGCCCCTGGCCCCTTTGATGTACTCCGGCACGGAGCACAGCCGCGAGACGTGGGCGGGCCAGCCGCGCAAGAGCCTCGAGGATTTTTCGGCGCTGGGGTATGAGATCATCCAGACGGACATGTGGTTCAAGTACTCGCTGCGGCCGGACGGCACCTTCGACATGGCGGGCGTGCGCAAACAATTGGCCGGAATTCTGGAGGTCAACCCCGCAGCAAAGATTGTTGTGCGCATCAATGTGTCGGCCCCCGGCTGGTGGCTGGAACGGAACACGAATGAGATCTGCCGGGTGACCGGCACGAAAGAGGAGAAGAACACCTTCGGCGGAAACCGGGCGGAAAGTCTGGCCTCAGAGAAATACGCCCTGTTCGCACGCGAGAGCCTGGCGAAATTTTTGGAAGAACTTGCAAAAACGCCCGAGGGCGACCGGGTGATCGGCTTCCACATCGGCGGCGGCGTGTACGGCGAGTGGCACTACTACGGGATCTACGCCGAGCCCGACGCCTCGGAGCCGATGCGCAAAACGTTCAGCGCCTTTGCAAAGGCCAGGTATGGAACCATCGAACGCGTCAACGCCGCATGGCTGACAACGTTCAAGACGCTTGACGAGATTGTCGTGCCTTCGTATGACCGACGCTATGAAGTGACGGACGGCGATTTCCGCGACCCGCAGCGGGACCGCTATGTGATCGACTACTACGAATGCCAGCAGGCGGCGGTGTCAAGACTGGTCGACGGCCTGTGCCGGCTCACGAAGGAGACCTGGCCGCGCCCGACAATCGTGGGCTTGTTTTACGGCTACTTTTTCGGAAACTGGACGGTCGGGGCGCAGTCGAGTCAGTTCGATATCAAGACGCTGTTCCGGAGCCCGTATGTGGACTACTTTTCGGGGCCGTTGACATCCCGCAACATGTACGGTTCGGGGCATTTCAGGACACTTTCGGACAGCGTCTCGCTCAACGGGAAGGTCTGGATTTCCGAACACGACACGCCGACTCACCTGAACCGCAATGCGCAGGGCGTTGGAGGCGTGAAATGGCCGGATGTCCCTGAGAATGAGGGTCAATCCATTGCGATCATGCGCCGGAACTACATGTACACGCTCACCGAGGGCGCGGGACAGTGGTGGTACGATTTCGGCCCGCAGAACCGGAGCGGGTGGTGGGGCACGCCGGGCATGCTTGGTGAAGCGAAGCGGCTGTTCGACCTGTCCAATCGCCTGATGGAAGAGCCCTATGCGAAACCCGCCGATGTGCTGGTGGTGCATGACATGGAGGCTTTCAACCATGTCCGGCCTGCCCGTATCGACAAACTCACTTTCAAGATTACCGAGGGGATGACCGACGCGCTTTCGGGTACGGGCGCGGCCTTTGACCGGATATTTCTTATGGATTTGGAGAAGGCTGACCTCTCCATGTACAAGCTGGTGATCTTCGGCAACATCTTCAAGTTGGATGCCGCGCAGAGAAGCCACATCAAACAACGGGTCGTAGCGAAGGGTCGTTCAGTGGTGTTCCTGTCGGGCGCTGGTTATACGGACGGCGTCAGGAATGACGCGGCGCTGATCTCGGATCTGGTCGGCATGCGCGTCGCGAAGGCCGAGGGTGTCAAACCGGTCGTGACCATCACCTTGGGAGGCCAAACCAACCGGCTCGATGCGGATGGTGTGGCCAGCCTGTTCAAAGTGACGGACGGCGACGCACGGACAGTCGGCACCTATGCCTCCGGCGAAGTCGGCGCGGCGGTCAAGACGGTCAGCGGCGCGGCCGTCTACTATTTCGGTCTCCCGCCGAAGACAGATTTAAGTTTCTTCAAGAGGCTGATGCGCGAGGCGGGCGTTCGCACGTATGTCGAGAACACGGTCGCGCAGGATTACGTGGCGGTGGGCGGCGGCATCATCGGCATCTACTCGGTGACGGGCGGCGAGAAAACGATCAAGCCGATCAACGGCAAGATTTTCAAGGTCGCCATGGCACCCTTCTCGACACGGTATTTTGATATCCGCACGGGAGATGAACTGACCCGCGACCTGTGATCGTCGAGCACAAGCGCGCAAGCAGATGCGGACCGAGCCGGAGATGCTCGCCAAGTGGGACTATCCAGTGTTTTGGCACGCCGCCGTGTTTTGGCGTTTGTTTTGGCTTTGAGCCGTGTCGTTTCGCCTGATTCCACACCGTAACAGCGAAATCGCCGACTAGGGCGCTGAAATGAAAAAGGCCGCTTTTGTTGGGTTTTTCCAACAAGAACGGCCTGAAAACGGGTGGGCGCTACAAGACTCGAACTTGTGACTTCTACTGTTTGAACAAGGCTGGCTAACCAGATCGGGTTGTCATGCCTGCCGCGTGAGCGCACTCGATGTTGAGCGCGAGCAGGCGTTCGAGAATGGCGTCGTCGGGGAGGTCGGCGGGCCAGCCGTAGGCGGCGGAGTCTGTTTCAGTGTCGGGTCGGCGGCGAAGGATTAAAAATCCCTGCCCGGCAACTGGGATGCGACGTAATCGATCTCGTCCAGCATGTGGCGCAGATACTCATGCGGGGATGGCGACACGCTCCACCGCCCTCAGAATGTGCGGCCCGATGTAAGGGCTCAGGGATTCCCGCGTGACCAGATCCACGTTTCGTCCGAGAACGTTCTCCAGCAGCAGCGAGACGTCCATAAAGTTGTCGAACGTGTGCCCTCCGGGTGAGAATTCGATCAGGAGGTCGACGTCGCTCGAAGGCGTCTGCTCGTTGCGGACAAAAGAACCGAAGAGCCCGATCGAGCGGACGCCCAACCGGACGAGCTGCGGCTGGATTTCCAGTATGCACTGGAGCACGGCTTCTTTACTTTCCGCCTTTTGAAACATAAGACCTGCCTTGATAGCGTTTTCAGGATACAACAGTTCCGTGCGGCATGCAATACCCATGCCAGACGCGGAAAGGGACGCTATGACCAGTGGCGCTTGGCTTCGTCCATCCGGCTGATGTTCCAGAGTTTCTACGTCCAATCTCCCCCTCGATCGTGCTCCGCGCGGCCGTCCAAGAGAGCGCCGCGTCAGTCATCCTGGCCCACACGCAAGCAGTGACCCAACCCCGTCAAAAGAGGACATCGACATCACCCGCCGCTATCTGACACTGTTCAGCGTGTTATTTCTCAACGATAGACACGTCGTCCAGATAGATGAACCCGCCCAAGCCACTTAGAATGTCTGCATAAACCCGTGAGCCGACGCGGAGATACGCAGCTCCGGATGGGGCAGATGCGGTGTCCCGCGTGAGTTGTTGCCAGTTGGGCGAATTCTCCGTGTAGGTGCTGCCATAGATACTCGAACCTATAATCGTCGTGCGGTCGTCTAAATACCAGCTGTAGATAAGGTTTCCCTTAGCGTAGTTGTTGTTGTCCAAGAACCACATGCCGACAGTGTAGGTGCGGCCGACGGTGACAGGGTAGAACTCGGGGCTTGCGACGGCAACATCAGTCTCCGGGTTGCTGGTTGTCATCCGCGTGAGTTTAATCGAGTAAACGCCGCCATGAACGGTTGTCGTTTCCTGCGCCACGGTTACGCCGGCGTCAATGGCCCAACCAACGGGTGCTGTCGGGGACAGCCAGTCTTCGAAGCCGTAGATGTTGATGTTCGTTACCGACGCCACCACGCGGTAGCACATCGGCACCGAGCAGGTCACGCTACCCGCCTGAGTCATCGGGATAGACGCTAGATTCGCCCAACTATTCGTCCACGGCCCCGCCGGGGAGGACGCCCATTCCACCCGGTAGTTCGTCGCGTTGTTCAACGTGTTGAACGAGAGCCGCCCCGTCCCGCCGAACGACTGGATCGCCAGTTCCCCCGCGCCGGCCATGCCGCCCGCCGTACAAACCAACGTCGGCACCAACCACCCACAACAACGCTTCATCCGTTTCATACCCGCCGCCTTTCACAAAATCATAAACATGTGTCCACATTGAACGCTTTAACCGGCCCGCCGTCAACCGGTTTCTAAAATTTCGCCGCAAAAATCTATTGCCGCTCCCCGTAGCCCATAGGTGTTAAGCTTTACTATTGTTTTCCCAAGGGGGATACACAAGGCAATAGCGGCATCCTCGACATAATCCAATCCTGCCGTGTGAACTCACTTTCTTCAGAAAGGCAGGTCACCTTCCCCGCCGTCGGCCCTATTGGAACCGCGTGAAGCTTCTTCTGCCCCGGCCGCATGGGGCAGGCCTGGCCTCACACGTAGCGGGTCGCTAAGGCGCGAGTTCTTCACGGATTGCCGTTTTTCCTTATTGCCCCACGGCCCTCTTCTCTCTATCATTTGACGCATGCAGCAAGTAGCCGCAGTCTTAAATGAAACGGCCGCCTCCGGGGTAATCACAAATTACGCCGTGTTCGGTGATGTTGCCCAGATCAATACGCGGAAACAGGCGATATAGATGGTGTTCCCGTACGCGTGATTCGCGCCGATTATCTTGCCGTGTTGGCGCTCAGCGTTGGCAGAAGCAAATATTTCGCACGAATCCTTGCGCTCATGGAATCCGGCGCAATTAATGAAGAGGCCGTTTGTCGGTTATGCGTGGCACAGGGGCTCACCGTCCAACAGGAACAATTCAAGCGGAGATTTCTCAATGCCTGACGCACAAAACCTCTTACAGCGGCAGGCGGAATGGCAACGCTCCCGGTCAAAGTTGAGTTGGGCGGAAAAACTGCGCAAGTGCCGTGTCCCACAAACAGCTCGACTGACAACTGCTGATTGCCGACAACTTCAACGTTCGATGTTCGGCGTTCGCAATCCTAATCTTAATCACTCAAGCGCGTTACTCCCGTCGCTTGTTCCCGGTTCCGCGGCCTTCCCGCGCTGCCTGAACCGCCTTAGGCACACTTACAAACTTCGGAGGGACGCGCTTCCGCGCGTCCGCAGCCACGCGGAAGCGTGGCCCTCCGCACAATCATACTCTTCATTTGCCTTCAAGCATCTCGGCATCAGCCAAGTCTTTTGTCCTGCCCGATGCGCGCTTATTGATGATGAGGTCAGTAACAGACGGAATGTGGATCTCGAGCCCCTCAATCTCGACAACCGTTGAATGGGCAAAGGCCTCCTCAAACGTTAAGCCGTCAACAGCGGTAATGATGTCGATACGTCGTGGCGCAATCCCGATTTGAAAGATGACACCTTCCGTTTGCAAGTCGGATGCCGAAAGTTCTCGGAGTGGCGCACCAAATCGTTTTAATGCCCGCATGACGGCCGCCGCGTTTTCAGGCGAGGGCATAATCCATATATCAATATCCATCGTGGCACGAGGATATCCGTGAGCCGCCAAAGCATAAGCGCCGACCAGCAGAAACTTAACCTTTTCGGCGGATAATGCCCGTAACATGTCTTTGTAGTCTTCGTTCAGCATCGTATTTCCTGCTCAGCGAAACAACTTCAAGCGTCAGTGGCCAGACAAATCCGATGCGTTCGCTCAACGTTCCCTGAACGAAACTATCGTTCGTGCAGTCAGATTTGTGGCGCATGGAAATTGTCTTTTGCATAAAAGTCCGGTAAGTGTTTGTCATTTTATCAAGACCGGAAACGAATCTCAAGACTGATCACGATTCCGCACTTGGCGGGGTGTGTGTCAGGAAAGTGACAGGATTCTCTGAAAGTACTTGCCGCACGGTTGCCGCCCTGTTATAGTTATATATATTTAATCTATAACTAGGAGGTGGCTATGTCGCTTGCAACGCTGACGGCGAAGATCATCGGGAG
>CAZXVN010000219.1:0-6325 GCA_964643945.1 uncultured Lentisphaeraceae bacterium
GTATTCTTCCCGACACTTGGACGTTGAGCGTTCGGCGTTGAGCGTTTCTCCAACTTCCCCGTTTTCCGCCGCCACAGGAGCCAGAGGGCGATGCTCTTGCCGTCGATCAGCTCGCCGGAATCGAGCGCGGCTTCGATCTCCTCGGCGGTCATCACCGCCGGCTCCAGATTCTCGTCAAAATCGGGCTGCTGCGCGGCGGGCTCTTGCGACAGCCGGGCGTAGTACAGATGAAGCCGCTCTTCCGAATATCCGGGGCAGGGTACGATCACGCCTATTTTCTCCAGCGCCTGTACCGCATACCCGCTCTCCTCTTCCATCTCGCGACGGGCACCCTCCTCGGCCGGCTCGCCCTCTTCCAAACCCCCGGCGACCATCTCCAGCAGGGTCTGTTCGATCGATCGGCGGTACTGGCGGATCAGAACGAATTTTCCGTCCGGACGCTGCCCGAGGATCACAGCCGCGCCGCGGTGGCGCACGATTTCGCGTGTCGACCGTCGCCCATCCGGCATCTCGATTTCCGCCACGTCGATCGTCAAGGCCCGGCCTTGGAAGACCCGTTTCACCCCCAGCGTTTTTTCCGTCAAATCCATGTCATGCACCCCTTTTCCTTATAAAAACCGGCAACATTTTACCCCAGTCGTGAATCGCGATGAAATAAAAATCAGGGGGTTAAAAAATCAGGTTGACTTTTTACCCAATAAGGTGTTAAGTGATTTTAATTTGTTAGCTCCATCGACTGTTACGGACCCTTACGCGTGAATGTGCTGTTAACCATTATCACCCGAATCACTGTGATCACCGCACTTGTTTTTGTGGTTGCGGCTGGCCTTTTCCTTCTGCCCCCCAAGATTTCGCAGATGAGCCATCTGGAACATCAGCGCAACGAGTTGCTCCGCAAAATCGACCACAAGAACAACGAGATCAAGCTGCTTAAGGAAAAACAGCAGCGCTTCAAGGCCGATCCTGAGTTTGTCGAACACATCGCACGTCAGAACAAGCGTGTGCGTCCGGGCGAGTTGGTTTTCATTTTTGATGCGGACGATGTGAAATAGGGTGTGTGACGGAGAAGGTCTGCAGCACGATCACACATCCGGCGTCAAAGGAGTTCGACAACCATGTTTCGACTGCTTCGTTTCCTGACAGGCGCGGCTTTGTTGCCCCTCTGCGTTTCGGTTTCGTTAGCCTTGCTCGAAACGTTACGCAGTATCCCGGCTTCCAGCTCTTTCCTTTCGCCGGAAACCTCATGGCTGCTGACCGGCTATTTCCTGTGGCTGGGCATGTGGTTCTTTCTTCCCCAGCCTGTTCGCGCCTATGTTGTCGCCCATGAGCTCACCCACGCGTTGTGGGGGATGCTTTTTGGCGGCCGCGTGCGGAACTGGAATATCTCCACCCGCGGCGGCAGCGTGAGCCTCTCAAAAAGCAACATGCTCATCACCTTAGCCCCCTATTTCTTTCCCTTGTACACCGTCATCGTGATCCTGTTGCACCTGCTGATCCGTTGGTTCGTCAACCCCGTGCCCCTGCCGCTTGTCTGGCTTTTCTTCGTGGGCCTCACATGGGGGTTCCATGTTACTTTCACGGTTCAGAGCCTGATGATCACACAGCCGGACATCCTGGTGTACGGGCGGCTCTTCTCCTATGTGATCATCTACCTCTTCAATCTCGCCGGTGTCGGGCTTTGGGTCGTCTGTACCACGTCGGCTACGTTCAGCACCTTCTCCGACGCGCTCATCGCGCACACCGTCAACGTCTACGCCTCCGTCCACGACGAGATCCACACCCGCGCCACCCATCTCTCCCACACGGTCATGCCCCCCCTCCTCAAGCTGCTCCATTACCGCGGCTAACGGGCGCGGACGACAAGGCCAGTTCGCCGAAACACTCCGGCAGATGGAAGTTGAGCGCCGACACCGGCGACCAGGCGAGCCAGTGCGGATGTGAGGTTTGATCGCCGCACTTGTAGAAATTGGCGTGCCACACCGCCCCTCCCCTGCCAGCATCGCCCACATACGCCTCAAACAAGGCCAAGGGCACCTGATAACACACGTGCCAAGTCACCGGCTCCGCGATTTCGGGCTCCACCACGGCGGGAAGCGACGACCGGATCACCACCTGCCGTCCCCACGCTTCCGGCAACGGCGTGAACCGCTTCAGCCCGTTCTCAGTCCGCGTCGGATCCTCCACCCAATACAGCAGCAGCGTGCCTCCCGCGTTCACCTCGAAGGTAAAATACCCTTTGTCTGCTTTCGGCCGCACGAAAAACTCGACGCAACTGTCCGTACACACCGGCGCCTGATACGCTGTCTGTACGGAACGTACATACCGATCCTTCACGTCGAACCTCACATACAGGTTTGTGCCGTCGTGTAGCACGCGAAACCGTGTCTCAGGCCTGTGGCCTGACGATTCCGGACGCACCTGCCTGATCCGCCCCTCCTCCGCCTGCGAAAAGTCGATGTCCTCCAGCGCCGCCGCCGGAACCTGCCGCACCGTGTACCTCATCATCTCCCGTCCCTCCCCAGACGTTGTCGCACACCACCAGACTCCCTGTGCCGCCACTTGAACGCCAGGCTCAACGCGTCGCAGCCATCGAGGACCCGGCCGCTGTCAGCGTCATCCACTACGCTCCCGGTCTCCGCCGACGCCAGGGTCGCCGGCAACCTCGCTGCACTGCCGAGAAAGCCCGCGTATTACGGATCATGGATGTGGTGCTGTTGCTAGTTGCTTCCAAATTGTTTCTTGTACTGTTCCTTGATTACTGCCGTGCATAAAGCCGTGCGGTTTACTTGACAACCTTGATGCGTCGTCGAAGGTCAGCACCGCCAGCTTTTCAGGGAGCGGCTTCAACAGGATCCCGTATGGATCCGGGCCGGCCGCACGGGCAATCCCCGTCGGCAGCAACAACATCGCGGCCAGCCCGCACCACAACACGAATCTCTCGTTCCTCGGTCATATTCCCGTTCACTTGCTTAGGATCACCTGCATTTCCTCAAAGGTCGTGTTCTGGCCGCCAATCTCGCCCATCGTGGGCGTGGCCGCCCAGACCAGCCAGCGGAAACTGCCCAGCGGCTTGCCCGCGCTGCGCCTTATGCTGGTGGCCTCATACTCGGTCCTGTCCCCGCGGGAATCAACCGTGATCACCGGCGTGAACACTGCGGCGTCGGCGACGTTCCAGCCCGGATCAGCGGCGGCGCCGCTGCCGTAAAGCGTGAACGACTGCCTGGCTTTGGTATTGCCGGACGCGTAGGTGTTGACCCGTGCAATGCTTTTGGCTTCAGCTAAATCGTACTTGAGCTTGCCGGTGTCAACGCCATTGGCAAATGACGGCCCTCGATTACAGTCTACTTTACCATCAACAAGAAGATCGCCGGCCTCTTTCTTCACATCAGCTCCACCGAAAGACACCTTTGCAGGTGCCACCGCCGAAGCAGCAGCGAGGGGAACCGTCTTGAACTCCGTTTTCCACTGGTTCTCTCTTACTGAATATGCGTAGTCACTCAACTCGACCGTCATCTTCTTCTGTTTCCGGATAACCGCGAGGGCCAGCTTTTGGCCGTCGGCCTTGTTGCCCGTGTCGCGCAGCTCGGCAACCGTCTTCGCCTCCACACCATTGCACGAGATGATCGCATCGTCCTTCACCAACCCGGCCTTGGCCGCATCGCTGCCGGCAGGCACATCGACCAGCAGCACGCCGCTTTCTGAAGGCAGGCCGTAGGCCGCACGATCTGCGCGGCCTGCAAGGTCACGAGCCTGCGCCTGCCACAGCAGCTTAGACGCCGCGTTGAGTTTGGGGATCGTCCCGCTGAACGTCAGTTTGAGCGGGTAGGCGTTGCACTCATAGGGCGCCTTAGACGGCAACGTGATCTGGAGCGACTCAGCATCCTGGCTGAACTTCAGCTTGTCTGATGATTTCAGAAGCGAAACACTCTGCAGGCTCTTCAGGTCGATGCGGGCCTTGCCAAGCGTCTTGATTTTTACCACCGCGCCGTCTCCCGGCCAGCCGAGGGTCGTGACATAGAGCACGTTGTTCGCCTTGTTGCGGGTGAAGCGGATGTCGGCCGCCGAACCGCTGCCAATCGTGTTGAAGTTCTTGTGCCCCTCGCCAAACTCTTCCCAGGTGCGCGTCGCGAAGATGGCCTCGCCGATCAGGTCGAAGTCATGCGCCATGACCTTGAGCATGGTGACCACCTCTTCCTCCAGCTCGCCCTCCCCGTTCAGCGGCACGTTGAGCAGCAGGTTGCCGTTCTTGCTGACCACGTCGATCAGGGTGTGGACGATTTCGTAGCCCTTCTTGTAATCGTTTTGGCGATTGCGCAGCCAATACCACTCGGCGCCCATGGTCTTGTCCGTCTGCCAGAAGTTCTTCTGAAGGGTGGCGGGAAATTCGAACTCGAAGTTCTCGGCGCCGATGGGGCAGCCGCCCTTGAAGTTGGCCACCGCCTGCAATCTTCCGCCGTTCAGCTTGACGCTCTGGTTGTAGAGATGCGAGACGACCTTGTAGCCCTTGTCTTTGAACGGCGGCCCGCCGTCGGTGTAGTAGAGGTCGGGGTGATACCGGTCGATCAGGTCCTTCATGCGGTCCTCGAAATTCTGCTCGAACGCCGGCGGCCCGACATCCTGCGGCCCTTCATATCCGGGATCGGTGCTCTTCCACGGCACGCCGTAGAGATCCGCGTTTTTCGGGTCCTGGCCGTCATAGGGCACGCCGGCCAGCGGCCCGGCCTTGTCGGCCCCGTGCGACGTCTGCAGCCAGCGGAAGGATCGTGCGACGTGCGAGGCCACGCCGAAATGCAGGCCGTTGGCCACGGTCGCCTTCTGCCACATGCCGCAAACATCTTTGCCTGCTGTCGCCATGGAGTTCCAGCGCGGCTGGTACTTCGAGTCCCACATGTCGAAGTTGTCGTGGTGCGACGCGACCGGCACCACATAGCGCGCGCCCGCCGCCTTGTAGAGCTTGACCAGACGGTCTGCTTGAGCTTGGTCGAATTTCTCCGCCTTAAAAAGTTTGCAGAGATCCTTGTAGCCAAACTTCGAGGGATGGCCGTAGGTGGCGCAATGATACTTATAGCCCTCGCTGCCTTCCTCATACATCCAACGGGCATACCAGGTGGAGGCCACGCCGGGGATGCTTTCCGGCCCCCAATGCATGAAGATCCCGAGCTTGCCGTCGATGAACCACTCGGGGATCCCGGCCTGCTTGAGCGAGTCAACCGTCGGCTCAAACTTGACCGGGTTCTGCGCGGTCTTGTCGGCGGCATGGACCAGTGGCAGCGGCACCAGGCAGAGGACCGCCCATGGAATGTTTTTGAGGATGAAGTTTTTCATGGGTTGTTTGGTGGTCTGGTTCGTATTCCGAATCCTCGATAGGCTTTGCGTGCCTTCATTCCTTCATGTTAATTCACTTCACGCTGGCCATCAGGGTTGGCGGCCTTCTCGCGCGCCACCGCTTTTTCATGGATTTCCGCATTGGCAAGTTGCAAGCGCTGCGGCCACACGAACTTGGGCGCGTCCGCCGGGTTGTAACCGGCCAGGTGGCCGGTGAGGCGTGTTGCGGGTTTGGTATATTTCAAGACCGTGTCGCCGAAGACCTCGCGACAGAATGCCGCCAGTCCCGGATCGTATTCTATCAGCAACGCCCGGGTGTGCACGTGATTGTGGTCATGGTCGTTGACGCGGTTGTCGTCGAACCACGACTGCACGCCCTCGGCGAAATACTCATGGTGATTCATACTGGCATACTTGCCCTTCCACAGGCCGGCCTTCATCGCCGCGTCGTAGCCGGCCTTGAGCCGCGTGTCGAAGGTCGGGTCCACATTCATCAGGCCGCGCAGATGGATGTTATGGGCAAACTCGTGGATAAGGATGCACTCCTTCTCATAAGGATCACCCGGATAACCGAGCACGTTCTCCTCCGCGCAGCAGCAGTAGGGGTCGGTATCACTGCCGCCGAGTCCGCGGGCCCGCGCATCCCAATAATCCTTGGCCGATAGATCCTCGAACCCCGGCTCCTTTTCCTCCCCCAGGCAGGCGAACTCGGGCAGGTCCGTGGTGTATTCGTTGTGGGCCATGAGGCAAAGCCGCGCCCCGCTCTTGATCATCGCCGCACGCACGTCGGGCCGGTTGGCGAGCATCTGATTGACCAGGAACGCGACTTCCTTCAACGCATAGGGATTGACTTTGGCGGAGGCGACGATGGGAAAGCCGTTCTCGCTAACAACCTGGGTGTAGAATGACGGCACGCCATCCCGCCCTTGCGGATCGAAGCGGAAACCCTGCACCGGCACCTCGCAGGTCACCGTGGCGACGGTCTTGTCGTCGCGCCCGA
>CAZXVN010000220.1:0-6913 GCA_964643945.1 uncultured Lentisphaeraceae bacterium
GCGCAGTTGTAGGGCGCAGTGGCGCTGTAGGCGCCCATGACAGGCAGGGTGATGGAGACGTCGGTGGTGACCCCCGCGCGCCAGCGCTTAAGTTTCAAGATGCCCGTAGCGGCCTCGGCGTCCCCGAGCGCCCAGCCCAGGCTCTGGCGCGCGTCACGGGTGAAGAGCGGGACAGCGCCGGCGCCAGTGCTCGCGCCCAGGATCACGTCGTCAGTCGCCATGGTGCCGTACGCAGGCGTGTTGGTACCCACGGCAGTGACCAGGATCTGATACGGCGCGAAGTCCGTGATCCCCCCTTGATCAGGCGTCTCCGGCCAGCCGAAATCGATCCAGCCGCGCATGCCCGTGGCTCCGAGGTTCCACGTGGTGGTGCGGTCGACCGCAAAGCGGTTGGTGCTGACGGTGAGATCCATCTTCACCGAAGCCTGGACCTCGGCGGGCAAGGTGAGCAGCAGCGCCAATGAAAGCGCTGTGAAAAAGGCATGAAGAGGGAACGGTGTGGCAGCAGGGCTCATAGGCATTACTCCTTGTGTTGGGCTCGTGTTGAGAGGATGCTGTTGGACGGCTTCGGGTACGCCGTTTTTATCCCGTATTTGGCAGCCAGGTAACCGCCGACCGCCTCCTCCTCCGAGGCCGTCAGCGCCCGGGAGTAGCAGAGGATTTCGGCAAGGTCGAATTTGCACAGCCAATGGTCGCCGTCAATGCCGCTGAGCAAATAGCTCGTCGCCTTCGTGTCGCTGTCATTGACGGTGATCTTGAGCACCATGAAGTCGGTGATGGCCCCCAAGCTGTATCCAGCGTTGCCCGAAGGGTTCTTCTCAACGGGCGCTCCGTTCTTGGAAACCGCGGCCGGGAAGGGATCCGCAGCGAACCCGGCCGTCCCGCTCCCGTCAAGGAAATAGCTTGAGGCCCGCCCCGACTCGCGCCCGATGAAAGAGCCGTATGTGCTCCAGGAGGAGGAGGGGGAACGCACGACGAGGTATTGCTCCTTGATAAAGAACTTTCCGCTGATGAGCGTGCGGCAGTCACCCGTGAACCGGACCGCCGGCTTCGAAGCGAGCTGATTCAGCGCCAGAGTCGGACAGTTGTGTTCCTTATGGACTCCGTGATGCCCGCTGCCGGAGCGGTCCTTCCAGATCAGAACCTGCTGGTCGTTGTTCTTGTAAATGCCGTAGGAGGCGTCCAGCCAGCAAACCAGATCGGAGGTCACGGGAACCGTGTCGCCGTCCACCGTGATCAGCACGGCGGCAGACATGCTCACCTGGCCGTTATTGCCCGTGGCCTTCGCCGTCAGACGGTGCGGGCCCGGCGTCACGTTCTTCCAGACCGTGGAATACGGCGCCGTGGTGGTGGAGCCGATCACCGTGTCGCCGTCATAGAAGGCCACTTGCGCCACAGAGCCGCCCATGTCTGTGGCATCGGCTGTCAGCGTGATGGCCGCAGGCAGGCCGAAGCTGGCGCCGTTGGCCGGCGACGTCAGGTTCACACCCGAAACGGGGTAGAGCACCTCCTGCGGGATGACCGTGCAGGCCAGGCGGGACGGCATATACCAATACAGCCGCGCCGTGGCGGGGCCGGCTTTGCTGTAATACTCCATTTTCAGGCCGACCCTCTGGCCGGCTTTCAAGGGGATCTCGGCGCTGTCGTTCCACAGGTTGGCCGCCTGGTCGTTCCAGTCGTTGATCACCTGCACGCCGTTGATCCACAGGCGGACCCCGTCGCTGGTGCGCGTGGAAAACCGGTAGGTCCCGCTCTCCGGCGCCAAGACCTGTCCGGTCCAGCGCACGCTGCAGGTGCCCGCGCCCATTGTTTTCAAGGGCGCCGCCGAACCCCAGTCAAAGTTCACGGACGGGTCTGTCCGCGTCACCTTGAGCGAGGTGAAATCCGCGTTGTCAAAATAACTTCCCTTAAGGCCGGTGCCGCCGGCGCCCACGACCATGTTCACCGCTCCGGTCGGCGACGTGGCCAGGCTGTCGGTGGCGGTGAACGTGAAGCGGTCTACGCCCTGATATCCGGCCGCCGGGGTGTACGTCAGGTTGGGCGGCGTGCCTGTGAGGGTGCCGTGCGCGGGCGGGGTCGCGACCTTGCAGGTCACCTTGTTCGCCCGGCAGGAGGAGCCGGACAGGGTGACCGCCTTGGCCGTGTTGGCCGGGGTGACCAGGATTTGCGGGTTGGCCACGGGCAGCGCGTTGACCAGAGCCGGCGCAGTCGTCGCGGCTTCGATCGCGGCAATGGTGCTGATGATCCCGGGGGCATTGTTGTCACCCGGAGGCCACGCGGCGACGTAGGTATACAAAACCGGAAGCGCCCGCCTGGCCGCCTCGCCATAGCCGGGCAGGCTGCTCAGGGCGCCCTTGCCCAGTTGACCCCAGTACGTCACATTCATCAGGCAGATGTCGATGCCCTCACTAATCCCGTTCTTCGACAAGGTCGCCATGGCCGCCATCGGCGGGCCGGGGGTGAACATCCGGTCGCACGGCCCCTCAGTGCTCGCATCTTCGAAAAGGTTCGGGGCCAGGGCCACAACGTCCGCCGGGGTCAAATTGTTTTGCACAAAGCCGCTCAGCTGATCCCGCCACATGCCGGCGGGGTGCTTGATCCCGGCACGGACCGCAGGATAGAGCAGACTCTTGTCGGCACGGGCGGTGTCGCCTGCCAGATGACGAAACAGCGTCTCGGCCAAGTAGCCGTTCGCGATCTGCAAAGGGTCGCTCCAGTTGAAGCCGGCCTCGAACGGATAGGTGGGCGCGACATTCTTGACAAACGCCCCCAGCATATCGGGAACGGCTGCGGCCGCGGCAGCGTTCACCTGACCCAGCGCCTTCGCGGCTTTGGCGCGCACCCAGATGTCGGTGTCCGAGAGCCGGCGGGTCAGCGCAGGCGCCGCAGCGGCGGCTTTCATGCAGCCCAGGGCGGTGCAGGCGGCCTCGCGCTGATTGGCATCGGCTGGATTTTCCGCCATGACGATCAGCTTCGGAATCAGGGCCGGCCCGTCCGCCCGGACGCTCAGTTCGGTGGCGGCATTATAGCGAACGATCGGATCCCATGCGCCCAAGGCGGCGACAAGCTGGTCCTTGGTATAACCGCCACAGCGCTCGGTGAACTCTGCGGCCCAGAGGGCGTTGGTCACGGCCTGGGCGCTGAGTCGGCTCGACGGATCCGCGATTTTTCCTGTGATGCAAAGCTTTTTCAGGGGCAGGGCGGCGTGCAGGAGATAATAGGCGGTCGGATAGCCCCAGTAGGTATAGCTGTCGTCCCAGTAGTCGGCGGCTTTGCCGGGTGCCCACTGCTCGCCTCCCTCATACACGAAGGAGCCGTCGCAGCGGCGTTTCAGGTCCCGGTCCCAGCGCAGCTGCTTCTGGTACTCCGCCGCCGCCTGCGCGCCGCCCATACCTGCGCCCAGCGCCGTCCACAGGTAGCTGAAACCCTGCCCGGTATGGCCGTAGTGCTCTCCTTTATATCCCGCCAGAGCCATCCGCGTGAAGTACTCCGTCTGCACGGGCTTGCCGCCCATACACGCGAACAGGACCGCGACCAGCCCGTCCTTGCCGTTGCTGCAGTGGTCGTAGTACGTGCGGCTCTGGCCCTGGAGCTGGTGCTCACCGTAATACGGCTGATGCTCGCCGTAGGGAACGGACCCGCGGTTGACATAGTAGCCGAAAAAATTGGCGGCCCGCGCGATGGCCGGATCAATCTCCGGGCTCACCACGCCAGCCTTCTTCCCCAGGACAATCGCGAGCTGGGCCGCGAGCCCGGCCTGATTCACCGGCCCGTACCAGCTTATCAGGCCATGGGTTCCCCCGGTCTCCCAGCCGCCGGGCGGCGCCACGCCCGCGAAGCCATGGCCGGCCGTACCGAACATGCTCGAATGCTTGGCCGCGTAGATGACATACTCGCTCAGCCCGTGAAACACCTCGGCGTCTTTGGTCAGCAAAAAATACTCCGCCAGAAAGACACCGTTGTAACAGCGCCAGGCATCAATCCCGTCGCGCTCGAGGTCAAGATCTTTGGGCGCGAGCGAGCGGGCATATTTCTGCAAGAGGGGCTGGTACTCAGAATTGCCGGTCGCCAGCAAGGCCAGCGCGCTGATGGCGCCCGACCCGCCGTCGCCGCCCCACCCGTTTTTCACAATCTTTTGTTGGAGGCTCTTGGCGGCGTTGGCCATGATCTTCTCGGACTTCGGACAACTGTACGGCGCCGTGTCAGAGTACGCGCCCATGACGGGCAGGGTGATGGACACGTCGGCGGTGACCCCCGCACGCCAGCGCTTGAACTTGAGAAGGCCGTTGCCGACCTCGGCAGCCCCGATCGCCCGGCCCAGGCTCTTGCGGGCGTCGCCGGGGAAGAGCGGGACAGCGCCGCCGCCCGCACCCGCGCCCAAGATGACGTCGTTGGTGGTCAGGACGCCAGACGCCGGCGTGCTGGCGGCCACGGTGGTAACCAGAATCTGATAGGGCGCAAACGCGGTCACCCCGTCCTGCGCAGGCGTTTCGGACCAGCCGTTGTCAATCCACCCGCGCATCCCGGTGGGCCCGAGGTTATACGTGTAGGTGCGGTCGACCGCAAAGCGGTTCGTGCTGACGGTGAGATCAATCTTCCTCGCCGTGACAGCCTCCGCCCAATCGGCACCCCCCGCCAGCAACGCAAATGCGCAAACAATTTGTCTCACCTTCATGTTGTAGATACCTCCTTTCAACTTACCTGATAGCTTCATGGCCATGCCCTCACTTCACCCCGAAAACCGTGACGCGCTTGAGCAGCAGTTCGCGAGGTGAATCGTTTTTCGTTTCCATGCGGATGAAGCGCACCCGCGCGCTGGGAACACAGGAATGATGCCGCTATTTCGTCTTGACCGTGAAAATTCGCTTCACGCCCTGGATGGCGACTTCGGCGGTGGCGGATTGGCCCGCATCCTTGTTAGCCTTCAGGCGGAAGAACAGGGCATCACCCCGGGTGATGTCGGTGGGAGCCGATGACCAAGCCGATGAATAGATCCGGTACTCGCAGCCCTGCACCGTCAGCTTCGATGTCTGCCGCTGTCCGGCAATCAGCAGCGGCTGCGATTCGACCATCTGGCCAGGCTCGGCGTTGTCAACCCCCTTGATAGTAAACCAACCGAAGTCATCCGCAGGCAGATTCACCTGGATCTTTTTCAGGTTGGTGGGCATCACGGTTTTGCCGGTGGGTGCCTTGACGGTGGTCTTCGGCATATCGACATGCGCATTGGCCGCGACCGGCACGGTCTGCAACGAGACCGAGGCTTTGCCGATCCCCTCGATGCCCGGCATCTCCGCGCTGACGGTCATTTTGCCCGGTATAAACGACGACCGCACGAGGATGACGCACTGACCGGCCATGAGCTGTGTTGGATTCTCACCAACCAGCAACCCTTCGCCTTCGATCGAGAAGTTGACCGGCTCGTAGTTGTTGATGATGATAGAGCCGTTCTTGTCGACGAGTTGCAGGTGCACGCGGGTCATGTCGCCGCCGTCGGCCGTGATGGCGGTGTCATCCACGCTGAGTTTGAGGGCGGCGGGTTCGCTCTGGCGGTGACTGATATGGCTGCTGACCACCTTGCCGTTCACCAGGCCTTCCGCCTTGTAACAGGTCGTCCATTTCGAGACGTTGGCATGGAACGGCGGATGATTCAGCGCGAACCCCTTGTCCGGCTCCAGCACGCCGACCTCCTTGAAATCCTTGCCCCCAACGCTTTCAGAAAGCCGCACCTTTTCGGCGTTGCTGAAGATGACCACCTTGTCGTCCTTGAGCGGGTAGAGATAGGTGATCGGCTCCTTGGCCAGCTCGGCGCAGTGCCAATAGTAGCTGAGCTTAGGGATGCGGAAGATGTCGCAGACCCCGTGCGGCGCCTGGAAATAGGGCGCCCCGTAATGCGGAGTGTTATAGTCGTACATGGCCCAGACGGCCAAGCCGGAATTGTCCTGCTTCTTGTAGGCGGCGTCGGTATGCTCCCAATGCCGTTTAGTGAGATCGTATTCCCGGTACAAATCCTGACCGCGGAAGGTGTTGAACGTGTGGCCCGTGTGTTCGATGCAGAGGGCGGCGTTGCCGCTGATTTTCAGATGCTCGAAATCCATCGGACACGGCACAGTGTCCTGGCCGCGTGCTCGGGTCGGATCTTCCTCCGTGGCGACCTTTGCCAACCGGTCACTCTTTCCGTGATGATTGACACAGCAGTTCCAGATGATGACCGACGGATGGTTGCGGTCACGCCGGATCATGCTGCGGAAGGCGGTGTCCAGATTGTTCATCCAGGCCTCGCTCGGAATGTTCATCCACGTTGGCCCCTCGGCCAGGGCCATCAGCCCGAGTTCGTCGAGCGCGTCCAGGAAGTCCGGGTCCTGCGGGTAGTGGGAAAGCCGCACCCAGTTGACCCCCATTTTCTTCATCTGCGCGGCATCGGCGCGATGCAGGCGATTGGGCACCGCATATCCAATGAAGGGCCACGATTGGTGGCGGTTGGCGCCGACGAGCTTGATGTGCTTGCCGTTGAGGAAGAAGCCTTTCTCCTGGTCCCACTCGCACCAGCGGATGCCGAGTTTGGTATTGACCTGATCCGTCGCCTGGCGGTCCTTCATCACCGTGGTCTCGACTGTGTACAGATATGGGGTGTCGGGCGACCAGAGGTTGGGCTTCGCAATCGGTTCCGTTTTCTGCGTGAGCATCACCTCGCCCTTGGCCTCCAGCGTGACCTCTGCTTTCACCGCCGCTACAGCCTTGCCGCTCTTATCCAGCACGCGCGTCACCAACGTACACTTCACCGCCTGGTCAGTGTCGTTGCGAAGCGCGGTCTCAATCTGGACCACCGCCTTCTCCTGCGAGACTTCCGGCAGCGTCAGCCGGACGCCGGCCTTCGGGCCTTCCAGATCGGAAGAGCACACGTCTGAACTCCAGT
>CAZXVN010000221.1:0-7303 GCA_964643945.1 uncultured Lentisphaeraceae bacterium
CATGATCAATCTCAATAGCGCTTCTCTTATCGCATCCACCCTGCCGCTTAATTTGACGGCGACAGATTTTCTGGCGCATGATTATCAGTTTAGCGGCAATGGAAGTTTCTTATCCAATGCCGGACAGATTACGGGCACGAATGCCGACCTCGTGGCCTTTGTGTCGAACGCGATCGAGAACCGCGGCACGATCGAAGTTCCGATGGGCACCGTGGCCCTCGCTGCGGGGAATACGGTCACCGTGGGCATTTCACCCGACGGATTTGTGAGTATCGGCGTGGATGAAGCCACCGCTAATTCGATGGGTCTTTCCGACCAGATCAAAAACTCGGGAACGATCTCAGCGAATGGCGGGCGTGTTGTTCTTGATGCCAAGGCCGTCGATGGTCTCTTTGACAAAGCGATCAATCTCACCGCCGAACCCAACGCCGTCAGCGTCGTGAAGTCGGACGACGGCGTGATCGAATTTATCGCGCGCGGCGATATTGTGAACGCCGGCACCGTTCAATCTGAGCGTGGAGAGATCAAGATCGCGGCCGGGACGGGGAAAGTGGTCAACGAAGGAACGATCCAAGCCTCGCTACTTCACGAGAGCGGCGCGACCTTCCGCACGACCGGGTACCTGGGCGTCACAAACGCGTATTTTGATAATCTCGATCTTGCGGCCGATATCGGCGGAAGCATTGCCACCGGAACTTATAATGACGTAAACTTCAACGTGACAAGCGATCTGATCCTTCTTGGCAATGTCACCTGGAACGCTTCCGGGACTTTTACGATGGCATCGACCCGTAGTCTGACAGGAGGCGGGTACAATCTGACGATTTCCGCGGCGAGCGCTTCAACGCTTGGAAGCATTTCCAACGTCAGAATTTTTACCCTCGGTGGCGGCGCGACTTTCACATCGCC
This sequence comes from uncultured Lentisphaeraceae bacterium, assembly GCA_964643945.1. Lineage (GTDB taxonomy): Bacteria > Verrucomicrobiota > Kiritimatiellia > RFP12 > UBA1067 > JAHFSX01. Next base: position 910 of record CAZXVN010000221.1, read on the forward strand.
TCCCGCCACCACGACCTGGTCAAGCATCACGGATTTCCGGATCAATAGCGGAACAACCCTGAACCGTTTCACCGGCTCCGGCACCGCGCTCGCGCCCTACATGATCTACGATGTTTACGGTCTTCAGGCCATGAAAGGCTATCTCTCAAGCAACTTCAAACTCGCGAACAACATTAGCGCCACATCGACTTCGGGTTGGAACGGCGGTTCGGGTTTTACTCCTGTGGGTTATGGCTCGGAATATACGGGGACTTTTGACGGGGCAGGGAACGCGATTGATGGGTTGTATATCAATACGGGGGGTGATTTTCAGGGTTTGTTCAGCTACATCGGCGCCTCAGGCGTGGTCGAGAATGTCAGCTTGACGAACGTGAGTGTTTCAGGTCGGGATTATAACGGGACCCTTGCAGCAGTGAATTACGGAATGATCGAGAACAGCAGCGCGAGCGGAATAATTCCGGGCACGGCGGGTGGCGGGACGCACGGAGGCCTGGTCGGTTGGAATTTCGGGACAATCACTGGCAGCTGGGCGAATGTGGATGTGACGGGAAATCATCTCGGCGGATTGGTGGGATGGAATGCCGGGACCATTTCCAATTCGTATGCCACAGGATGGGTTCATGGCTATGGAAATGTCGGCGGTCTCGCTTTCGCAAATTCGGGACTGATCGAGAACAGCTATGCCACAGGCAATGTTGTTAGCATCGGTGGTGAGCTCATCGCGGGCGGTTTGGTTGCGAGGGCGGGATGGCCGTATGCCGGAGGAGGTGTGATCAGGAATTCTTATGCCACAGGCACCGTAAGCGGCAGTGTTGTCGGCGGCTTCATTGGGGCGGAAGATGGCAGCGGTAATACTTACATCAACAACTGGTGGTTTAATAATTGCGCTAATGGACTTGGTTCCTCCGGCACGAATGTGATCGTTGGTCAGTACGAAAAGGCCGGCGCGGCGAGCGATTTCCACGGCGCGGGAAGCGGAACGGGCGGCGCGGTCTATACCGGCGCTTCGCCGTGGAACTTTGATGCTCTGTGGCTCGAGCATGCCGGTGCCATGCCGACCCATGGGATAAATCCCGCCACTTTCGTATGGACAGGAGCCGTAAACAATGACTGGTCAGTCGGTGGCAACTGGAGCAAAGGCACTGCGCCGGGGGCATCAAACGTTGTTGCTTTTAATGCCTCAAGCCTCGTCGACTCCACGATCGATCTCTCCTTTGTGGGGGGAGCTATCGCCAAGTTTTACATGCTCTCAGGCTATACCGGCACGATCACCCAGCCGGTTCCTTTTGCCATTACCGGGGCCTTCACCCAGAGCGATGGAACGTTCAATAATAATGCGGCGATCACTTTTCCAGGGAATAACCTTTCTCTCGGAGGGGGCACGTTCAATCAGAACGTGGCCATGACCCTTTCAAATTACACCCAAAGCAGTGGAACGTTCAATAATAACGCAGCGATCACTTTTCCAGGGAATAACCTTTCTCTCGGAGGGGGCACGTTCAACCAGAACGTGATCATGACCCTTTCAAATTACACCCAGAGCGGCGGCACATTCAACAGTAATGCGGCCCTGAACGTAACCGCAGATGTCAACCTTAATGCCGGGACTTTTTCCGCTCCTCTCGATCTAACCGTCGGCGGAAATTTCCTGAAAGCTGCGGGCAATACTTTTAACTCCAATAACGGAACAATTACTTTTAACGCTGCGGCCTCCGGCAAAACCATCACGACGGGCGACGACGCTTTTTATGATATTACCTTCAATAACGCAAACGGTGCGTGGACGCTTCAAGACGGTCTAATCGCCACCCATTCTTTCGTCTTGGCGGACGGAACGTTGAGTACCAATGGTCACGCCGTCACCGTCGGCGCCTATTCTCAGACCGGCGGCACATTCAATGCAGGCGCCTCGGTCATCACTTCCTACGGCAATTTCAGCGTTGCCTCTCCGGCCGTCTTCAATGCCGGCACCTCAGGGCTTATCCTTGATGCAACCAACGGCAATCTGAACCTTGATGCCGCCGGTTATACATTTAACGATGTCGAATTCAAGAATACCTCGGCTACTGACAAGGTCATCAACATACTCGGGACCGGGACTTATACCCTGACCGGAAGTCTTTATCTGAATTCTATGGGGACAGGCAGGATCACCCTTGATGCCACCGCAAACAATCCCAGCATGGTGATAAACGGGGATATTAAAGTGTATTCAGGCGGAGGTGGATTCTCTGATGATGTGGAGGGCGCAGATCCCGGATGGACCCACTCCGCAAGCTCAGGCGGGGATTATTGGCATGTGGGAACTTATTACTACTCCAGCGCAACTCACTCATGGATATTCGAAGATAGTCCGGGCGGTGGCTACGATGCTAGCGGTGCGACCGAAATTGCCGATCTTATTTCTCCTACCATAGACTTGACCGGATCAACGGCCAGCAGTTGGACCTTTAACCTCAACTTAAGTTCGGAAAGCGGGTACGATTATATTTCTTATTGGATAAGTTCTAATGATGGTGCCAGCTGGACACAGCTCGGTTCCTCGGAAAGTGGCGGATCCGGCGCTTGGGCAGCCCGTTCTTTCAATATTCTCCCGTACGTCAGCAGTACGGTCAAAGTAAAATATAATTTTAATACAGGAGATTCGATTATAAATGGGCCTCCCTATCATATCGCTATTGATGATATCCAACTTACCGGCGGCTTTCCGACAAACGTTGGTCCCACGACCCTCAACGCCGGCAACGGCATTTGGGAAGTGAAGGGAAATGTCGACCTCACCGGGATCACATTAAACCAGGGGCAAAGTACGTGGAAGATGAATCCCGCCGTTAGCAACACGCTCACATCCTCCGGCCAGACGTTCTATAATTTTCAGGTTGCCGGCGGCACCAGCAAGCTTCTCGATGCGCTCACGGTCGCCAACGGCTTGACGGTGAGCGGCGGGATCCTGGACGCGAACTTGAAGGCGATTAATATGGAGAAGAGCTGGACGAACCTAGTCTCGAAGATCTCAAATCTTGGGGTCGTGAACCTTACGGGATCCGGCGCGATCGATGAAAGCGGAGTATTCCAGGCTGTGAACATCACCGGCACTTATTCCCTGACGAATCCTTTGAGCACGTTGTCACTTGCGATCGGAGCCGGCGCGGTGGTGACACAAGGCAAAGCGGTGATCGTGAGCGGAGCCTACACGCAGACCGGAGGCGCGTTCAATCAGGGGGCTTCATTCAGCGCTGGAAGCTTCAACCAGACGGGCGGGACGTTTACGGACGCAAATCCTTATACTTCGAGCAACCCTGGCGGTTACATCTTTACAGTGAGCGGCAGTTTTTCGGTTCCGAAGTATGGGAGCGGGACGTTCAATCGGTACGGCGCTCAGGTCAGTGGCAATTATATGGTTCGTGATGTTTACGATCTCCAAGCCATGGAAGGCTATCTCTCGAGCAACTTTAAACTCGCGAACAATATCGATGCCTCAGCGACGGTCAACTGGGCTAATGTGGTCACGACACCTTGGTGGCCGGGCTGGAATATGGCGGGTTCCGGATTTCAGCCTATCGGTACGGACGCTTCGCGGTTCACCGGAAGCCTGGACGGCCAAGGCCATACGATCAGCGGTCTTTACTTCAACGGGACGGACTGTCGCGCGATGTTCGGCGTGATTGCTGCCGGGGCACTTGTCCAGGATTTAGTATTAACGAATGTCAATGTAGCATCCTCCTGGGCCTACTCTGCGGCTCTGGCGGCTATCAACTATGGGACAGTCCGGAATGTCGGCGCTTCAGGGCTTCTTAATGGAGGAGGGACTGTCGGAGGTCTTGTTGCTCTCAATATGAGTTCGGGCTTGATCGAGTATAGCTACGCGGATATGGGAATGAACGCGATGCATTTGGGCGGTCTTGTTGCCAGCAATTCAGGGATGATCAGAAATTCTTACGCGAAGGGTAATGTGACAGGTTGGGGGTTAGTCGGAGGACTTGCGCAGTCAAATGATGGAACGATCATGAATTCGTATGCTTCGGGGAATGTCAGAACGGAGACATGGGACGGGCGTCCGGCGGGAGGTCTTGTGGGTCAGAATTCCGGAGCGATCATTAACAGTTTTGCGACCGGTATCGCATCGGGTGGCGTCTGGAACGGGGGGCTTGTTGGGCAATATATTAGCGGAGTGCTTACGAACAACTGGTGGTACAACGGGACGAATGATGTCGGGATAGGGGATGCTACATCGGCAGGTGTTACCAAGGAAACGAACGGCGTTGCCGCTTTTTATTCTCCCACTCACGCAGTGTATGCGATCGGGACGGCGAATCAGTGGGACATTTTCACTCCTGTGTGGGACACCTATTACGATGCATTTCCCAAGCTTCGCTGGGAGACTCACTCCGGAAATTATAATCCTTTGTGGCTTGGGACTACGTCATCGGATTGGAGTACCGGTTCCAACTGGTATGGCGGTGTTGCCCCCGTGTCGAGTGCAACGGCGATCATCAAGAGCGGAGCCAATGTAACCACTCTTGGAAGTGATAAGTCCGTTGCCGGATTTATCATGAATTCCGGAACATTCAACCAGAACGGCGATCTGACGGTGAACGGCGATTACATTCAGACGGGGGGAACGTTCACGGATGCTTCGCCGCTTTCTCACGATTTCACCGTCACCGGAAGTTTCTTCGTGCCGCTTAGTGCTGCGGGAGCGTTCATGCGTTATACCGGCGGCGGAAGCTCAAATTCCGATCCGTATATCGTGCGGGACATTTATGATCTTCAGGCGATCCGGAGCAATCTGAGCTCCCATTTCAAGTTGGATATGAGGGACGCGGTCAAGAAACTCTTTGATGCGAGCATGGTCGCGGCGTGGAACGGCGGCTTGGGCTTTGCTCCGATCGGGAATGCGGCCAGTCCGTTTACGGGGAATATCCATGGGAACGGGTATGTGATCAAAAATCTGAGGATCGATCGTCCCGATGAGAGTTATGTGGGTTTCATCGGAAAGAGCGCATCCGGGTCCGAAATGCATGATCTCGAGTTCATGGGTCTGCACGTTGAAGGCGGCGATTATACAGGCGGTATTGCCGGGTGGAGCGCGTCCAATTTATGGAGTATCCATGTCAACGGCTCGGCTACGGTCATCGGCGTGAATTATGTCGGCGGTTTCGCAGGCGTGAATGCGGGTTCGATTAAAGACGCTTCTTCCCGGATTAACGTTGTCGGGGAAGACACGGTGGGTCTTGCGGTGGGTTCGAATACCGGAACGCTCGATCAGGTGATCGCCGCTTATGCGACCATCACTTCTAATTCGGATAAGGGCGGTCTCGTGGGTGAAGGAGATCCCAATAAGGTGACGAGGTCTTTCTACGATCTGCTCGGTAGCGGGAAAGATGAAAATAATACCGGCGGTACTGCCGCCAAGGTCCCGCGGATGATCGAAGACTTGGAAGCCGAAGATGACGGCACGGGAACAAAAAAAATGATCTATGATCCGGAATATCTTGAAGATTCGTCCCCGGGCTTGATGAGCTCCAGCACCTACGCGGATTGGGACAATTTCAGCGGTGTTTGGGTTACCGATGGAGGAGAGTCTTCGCTGCCTGCGCTGAGGTCGACGCATCCGGACGGCGTCATTGCGGCGTGGGGATATGCCTATGATGTTGATACGGGTAATCCGTTGACCGGCGTTAACGTTGCTCTTCGTGTCAATCCGGATCCTTATCTCGAGGGAACTCCGGAGTCTGAAGCGGCGAAAACCGGTCTAGGGGAGCAACGGGATTCTACAAAAACTGACGCTCAGGGAAACTATTATTTCGAGATGACCCCGGGTGATGTCGACTCCACAGACTGGGTGATCGGCAAACTCGAGGGTGGTGATTATAGCGGGAATGCGCGTATGAAGGCCGGAACGGGATCCATGCCGGGACTGAATGTTCCGGGGGACAGAGCGGATATTCTTGGCAATTCTTACAAAGAGACCCCGGTTCGGATCAATATGGCTGAGCAGGAGCGGGCCGAGGAGGCCACGAATCAGAGTCTGGCAAATATTATGAGCGGCATCAGTCAATCGGAATCCATGCAAAGCACGTGGAGTTCTGCGGCGGATGTCGAGATTCAAGATGAAACGTTCTCTGTTCCGGGAACGGAATGGCTGGATGAGCAGGGGACAGGGATGGATCATTCGGATCAACCCTTGATTTCTTTTTACGAGAATCCCGCGGCCGGGCAAGAACCCGTTCCCATTTATTCCGTGACTCAAGTTGCGGCAGGGACGACGTTCGCTCAGCCCGGGAATTTGAGATCCATGATGCTTTCGATCGCTTCGGAAGTCCTGCAATCCTCGGACGGAGAAGCAGCTCTCGAGTCTAAAAATGGCAAGTTCGCTCCTTCAGCCGACGGA